>NZ_JAOQJF010000042.1:0-20396 GCF_025567195.1 Alitiscatomonas aceti
AAAAAAAGCCCCAAAAGGGCATTGAAAATTTGCTGTAAATAAAGGAAAAATCGAGATGCAGGAAAAGAGATAAAAAAATGACGAGAAGAAAACGACGGAACTTTCCTAGTACTACGACGGAAAACGGGGGAAGGAAGACCATGGAGAGCCTGCCGGGAGGCCAGGCCCTTCCGGGACGTACCAATGTGGTCCTCACAAGGAACAGGGATTATAAAAAAAAGGGAGTGACAGCGGTCCACGGGATGGACGAGGCCCTTTCCTTTTTAAAACAGTTTCCAGACGACGATATCTATATCATCGGCGGCGAGGAGATCTACCGCCAGTTCCTTCCCTATTGCCGGACGGCCCATGTGACCAGGATAGATTATGCCTATGAGGCCGATACCCATTTTCCGGACCTGGACCAGGATCCGGACTGGCAGGTGACGGCGGAAAGCGATGAGCAGACGTATTTCAGCCTCTGCTATGAATTCTGCCGGTATGACCGGAAGATGGAAGAAAAAACATACGAAAAAAAAGAATAACAGTTGATATAAATTGGAGAACATGATAAACTTAAACTATGTGAGCAGTTTCAGAACTGTTTAATTTACACAGGAGGTTGAGGTAGTATGTATCCGATATTAAAAGCAGAAAAGCTGGCGGATAAGATTTATCTTATGGAGGTAAAGGCGCCGAGAGTTGCAAAGAGCTGTCAGCCCGGAGAATTCGTGATCGTAAAGATCGATGAGGCAGGCGAGAGGATCCCGCTGACGATCTGTGATTACAACAGAGAAGAGGGAACCATCACCATCGTATTCCAGACCGTTGGAGCTTCTTCTGAGAAAATGTCCCACTTACAGGCCGGAGATTCCTTCCACGATTTCGTGGGCCCCTTAGGAAATCCGTCTGAATTCGTTAAGGAGGATCTGGAAGTCCTTAAGAATAAAAAATACCTGTTCGTAGCAGGCGGCGTTGGAACTGCTCCTGTTTATCCCCAGGTAAAATGGTTAAAAGAGCACGGCATCGACGCTGACGTGATCGTCGGCGCAAAGACAAAGGATCTGCTGATCCTGGAGAAGGAAATGGAGGCTGTTGCTGGAAATCTTTATGTTACCACTGATGACGGTTCCTATGTGAGAAAGGGAATGGTTACGGATGTGATCAAGGATCTGGTTCAGAACCAGGGCAAGAAATACGATGTCTGTGTAGCCATCGGACCGATGATCATGATGAAATTCGTATGTCTCTTAACAAAGGAACTGGAGATCCCCACGATCGTCAGCTTAAACCCGATCATGGTAGACGGCACAGGAATGTGCGGAGCCTGCCGTGTGACCGTTGGTGGAGAAGTGAAGTTCGCATGTGTAGACGGACCGGAGTTCGATGGACATGCAGTAAACTTCGACGAGGCAATGAAGCGTCAGCAGATGTACAAGACAGCAGAGGGACGCGCGATCTTAAAGCTTCAGGAAGGCGATACCCATCACGGCGGCTGCGGACACTGCAGCGACAATTAATTGTGGAGGAACAGACATGGACGTAATGAAGAAAGTACCTGTCAGAGAGCAGGACCCGAAGGTGCGTGCAACCAACTTTGAGGAAGTATGCTACGGATATAATGAAGAAGAGGCTGTTGCCGAGGCAGAGCGCTGCCTGAACTGTAAAAATGCAAGATGTGTGGAGGGATGTCCCGTAAATATCGATATCCCCACCTTCATCAGAGAAGTAAAGGAAAGAAAATTCGAGGACGCTGCCAATACCATCGCACTGTCTTCCGCACTTCCGGCAGTCTGCGGCCGCGTATGTCCGCAGGAGAGCCAGTGTGAAGGAAAGTGTATCCGCGGCATTAAGGGCGAATCCATCTCCATCGGTAAGCTGGAGCGTTTCGTTGCCGACTGGTCCAGAGAGAACGGCTTCGTTCCCAAGGCTGCTGAGACAAAGCTTGGAAAGAAGGTTGCTGTGATCGGTTCCGGCCCGTCCGGACTTACCTGTGCAGGCGATCTGGCTAAGATGGGCTATGACGTGACCATCTTCGAGGCCCTTCATGAGCCGGGCGGAGTTCTTACATACGGTATTCCGGAGTTCCGTCTTCCGAAGCAGGCCGTTGTACAGCCGGAGATCGACAACGTGAGAAAGCTGGGCGTTAAGATCGAGACAAACGTGATCATCGGCAAGACCGTGACCATCGACGAGTTAATGGACGAGGAGGGCTTCTCCGCCGTATTTATCGGTTCCGGCGCTGGTCTTCCCAAGTTCATGGGCATCCCGGGCGAGAACGCCAACGGCGTATTCTCTGCCAACGAGTACCTGACAAGAAGCAACCTGATGAAGGCCTTCCGCGATGATTACGATACACCCATCGCAGCCGGCAAGAAGGTTGTAGTCGTAGGCGGCGGAAACGTTGCCATGGACGCTGCAAGAACCGCTCTCCGCCTGGGCGCTGAGGTTCATGTGGTATACAGAAGAAGTGAAGCAGAGCTTCCGGCCCGTGTGGAGGAGGTTCACCACGCCAAGGAAGAGGGCATCATCTTTGACCTTCTTACCAATCCCACCGAGATCCTGGCAGACGAAAAGGGCTGGGTAAAGGGTATGAACGTGGTTAAGATGGAGCTGGGCGAGCCGGATGCATCCGGAAGAAGACGTCCGGTGGAAGTAAAGGGCTCCGATTACACCATCGACTGTGATACGGTTATCATGTCCTTAGGAACATCCCCCAACCCGCTGATCTCCAATACAACGGACGGCCTGGATGTGAATAAGCACAAATGTATCGTGGCAGACGAGGCCAACGGCCAGACCTCCAGAGAAGGCGTATTTGCAGGCGGCGACGCTGTAACAGGCGCAGCTACTGTGATCCTTGCCATGGAAGCTGGTAAGGCAGGTGCCCGCGGTATCCACGAGTACCTGAGCAACAAATAAATAAGAAAAAACGAGGGGGCGCTGCGGGGGAAAGATCCTTTGCAGCGCTCTTTTTTATTTTTTGGAGGGAGATTATGAAGAAAAATATCGACCTGCTTCACGAACCGATCCTGCCTGCGCTTACACGTCTGGCGCTTCCCATCATGGCTACCTCCCTGGTGCAGATGGCCTATAATATGACGGATATGGCCTGGATCGGACGGGTGGGAGCCGGAGCAGTGTCGGCGGTGGGATCGGCGGCCATGTTCACCTGGTTTTCCCAGGGCGTAAGCAGCCTGGCGAGAATGGGAGGCCAGGTAAAGGTAGCCCATTCCCTGGGCCGGGGCGACCGGGAAGAGGCGGGAAAATACGCCCAGGGGGCGCTGCAGCTGGGGATCCTGTTTGCAGTGATCTTTGGGATCCTGTCAGTGGCGTTCCGGAAGCAGCTCATCGGATTTTTTAATATGCAGGACCGGCAGATCGTCCGTGATGCGGAGATCTATCTGACCATCACCTGCGGACTGATCCTCTTTTCTTTTTTAAATGCCATCTTTACTGGAATCCTGACTGCGTCGGGGGACAGCCGGACGCCTTTTGTGGCCAATGTGATCGGGCTGGTGATCAACATGGTCCTGGATCCCTTCCTGATCTTCGGATTCGGCCCCATACCGGCCATGGGGGCCGCCGGAGCGGCCATTGCCACAGTGGGGGCCCAGGCGGTGGTAACGGCGGTGTTTTTATGGTTTGCCCGCAGGGATACCCTGGTGTTCAGCCAGGTCCATATCCTGGAGCGGACCAGCCGCAGATATATCCGCCAGATCATAAAGATCGGGTTTCCAGCCGGGGTCCAGACCATGATATACAGCGGGATCTCCATGGTCCTGACCCGTATGGTCACGGATTTCGGAGATACGGCCATTGCGGTCCAGAAGGTGGGAAGCCAGATCGAATCGGTGGCCTGGATGACCGCAGACGGATTTGCAGCAGCCATCAATTCCTTTATCGGGCAGAACTTCGGAGCCGGAAAGACGGAGCGGGTCAAGGGAGGCTATAAAAAGGCCGCCTGGATCATGGCCGCCTGGGGACTGGGCTCCTCGGCGCTTCTGATCTTCGGGGCGGAGCCGGTGTTCCGGATCTTCATCCATGAGCCGGAGGTGGTGGCCGACGGCATCATCTATTTGCAGGTACTGGGACTGTCCCAGATGTTCATGTGCGAGGAGATCCTCACAGAAGGAGCCCTGGCGGGACTTGGGAAGACCATGCAGGCGTCCGTGATCAGCGTGATCTTCACGGCAGCCCGGATTCCCCTGGCGCTGCTCCTTTCGGCAACGGCTCTGGGGCTTTCCGGTATCTGGTGGGCCATCACCCTCACCAGCGTGGTCAAAGGGTTCGTCTTTGTGGGCTATTTTGTGACTGTGATGAGGAAGCTGCCTCCGGAGCGGGAAACCTGCCGGCAGCTGTAAGGGCAGGAGCGCGCCAGGCAGACATACGGCAGAAAAGGACAGCGGGACGGAGGAGAATACATGAGCAGGACAATGACCCAGGAGGAACGGTACCGGATGATGACGGAAAAGCCTGTTTTCAGGCTGATCCCGGGGTTAGCAGTACCCACCATCATCAGTATGCTGATCACCTCTATTTATAATATGGCGGACACCTTTTTCGTCAGCCAGATCAATACCAGCGCCTCGGCGGCCGTGGGGATCATTTTTTCCCTGATGGCCATGATCCAGGCCGTGGGCTTTACCCTGGGCATGGGCGCAGGAAATTATATTTCCCGCAGCCTGGGAGCAAAAAATGAAGACATCGCAGTGCGGACGGCAGCCACGGCCTTTTTTACGGCCATGGGAGCCGGGGCAGTCATGGCGGCGACCGGCCTTTCCTTCCTGGACCAGCTGGTGCGGCTTTTAGGGGCCACGGAGACCATCGCTCCCTATGCCAGGGATTACGCCAGGTACATCCTTCTGGGGGCTCCGGTGATGACCGGTTCCTTTGTGATGAACAACCTGCTGAGGTCCCAGGGCTATGCCGTTTGTGCCATGGCGGGGATCACCACCGGCGGGATCTTAAACATGATCCTGGATCCGGTGTTCATCTTCGGTCTCCGCATGGGTATTTCCGGCGCGGCGGCCGCCACGGTCATAAGCCAGTGCGTCAGCTTCTGCATCCTGTTTTTCCAGTGTAATTTCCGCAAGGGGTGCATCCGGCTGAGACCCGGAAAATTTACTCCGTATCTAAAAATTTATGGAGAGATCCTTCATGCAGGCCTCCCGTCGTTGTGCCGCCAGGGTCTGGCCAGCGCGGCGGCAGTGGCCTTAAACGTGGCGGCCAATCCCTTTGGGGATGCGGCCATCGCAGCCATGTCCATTGTAACGAGATACATGATGTTCATCAACTCTGCCCTCATCGGCTTCGGCCAGGGTTTTCAGCCGGTATGTGGCTTCAACTTTGGGGCGAAGCGGTATGACCGGGTCCTGGAGGCGTTCTGGTTCTGCTTGAAGGTGGCAGTGATCCTCCTGACCACCCTGGGTGTCATAAGCTTTTTCGGGGCAGAGGCCATTATGGGCCTGTTCCGGAAGGGGGATCTGGAGGTGATCGGGATCGGTACCTGGGCCATGCGGTTCCAGTGCCTGACCCTGCCGTTCCAGGCCTGGATCATCATGTCCAATATGCTGACCCAGTCCATCGGCTACGGCTTCCGGGCATCCATTGTGGCAGCGGGCCGCCAGGGGATCTTTCTGATCCCGGCCCTCCTTACGCTTCCCCGTTTCCTGGGGATCCTGGGGCTGCAGCTCTGCCAGCCCATTGCGGATGTCTGCACCAGTGTCATGGCCGCGGTGATCGTCGTCTCCATACTGAAGGAGTTAAAGGTCTGGAACGAAGAAATACAAAATTTATCGAAAAAAACTATGGACGAATGAGAGATTTTGTGAGAGAATGGTACAAGCAAGATGTGATTTTTTTAACAAGAGAATTGCGACAGATATCTTGAAAGGAGTCTTAAAATGATTTATTCACATGAAGTAGAAACAATGTGTAAAGTTGCCCAGGGCGTAAACCATGGCGCAGCTCCGATCCCGGAGGAAGCGAAATGGGTACAGTCCAAAGAGATCAAAGATATTTCCGGCCTGACCCATGGAATCGGCTGGTGTGCACCCCAGCAGGGTGCATGTAAGCTGACCTTGAACGTGAAGGAGGGCATCATCCAGGAGGCACTGGTGGAGACCATCGGATGTTCCGGTATGACCCATTCCGCAGCCATGGCGGCAGAGATCCTTCCGGGCCGGACCCTGCTGGAGGCGTTAAACACAGACCTTGTGTGCGATGCCATCAACACAGCCATGAGAGAACTGTTCCTTCAGATCGTTTACGGAAGGACCCAGAGTGCATTTTCTGAGGACGGCCTTCCCATCGGAGCTGGTCTGGAGGACCTTGGAAAGGGTCTCCGTTCCCAGATCGGTACCATGTACGGAACCTTAAAGAAAGGTCCCCGTTATCTGGAGATGGCAGAAGGCTATGTGACCGGGATCGCTCTCGACGCAGAGGACCAGATCATCGGCTACCAGTTCGTAAACCTTGGAAAGATGACCGATTTCATTAAGAAAGGCGACGATCCCACAACTGCTTATGAGAAGGCAAAGGGCCAGTACGGCCGTGTGGCAGACGCAGTGAAGATCATCGACCCGAGAATGGAGTAAGGAGGAGTTAATACATCATGGCATTTTTTGAATCATATGAGAGAAGAATCGACAAGATCAATTCTGTTTTAAACAGCTATGGCATCGCTTCCATCGAAGAGGCTGAAAAGATCACAAAGGACGCCGGCTTAAATGTCTACGACCAGGTAAAGAAGATCCAGCCCATCTGCTTTGAGAATGCCTGCTGGGCATATACAGTGGGTGCAGCCATTGCTATTAAAAAAGGCTGCCGTAAGGCCGCTGATGCTGCCGCAGCCATCGGAGAGGGCCTCCAGGCCTTCTGTATCCCCGGCTCTGTTGCCGATCAGAGAAAGGTTGGCCTTGGCCACGGAAACCTTGGCAAGATGCTCTTAGAGGAAGAGACAGACTGCTTCTGCTTCTTAGCCGGCCACGAATCCTTTGCAGCCGCTGAGGGCGCCATCGGTATCGCAGAGAAGGCCAATAAGGTCCGCAAGAAACCCCTGCGCGTGATCTTAAACGGTCTCGGAAAAGACGCAGCCCAGATCATTTCCCGCATCAACGGCTTTACATATGTGGAGACAAAGATGAACTACTACACCGGAGAAGTGGAGGAGGTATTCAGAAAATGCTATTCCTCTGATCCGGAAAGCCCCCGCGCAAAGGTAAACTGCTACGGCGCCAATGACGTGACCGAGGGCGTTGCCATCATGTGGAAAGAGGGCGTTGACGTTTCCATCACCGGAAACTCCACCAACCCTACCCGTTTCCAGCATCCGGTGGCAGGCACCTATAAGAAGGAGTGCGTGGAGAAAGGAAAGAAATACTTCTCCGTAGCCTCCGGCGGCGGCACAGGCCGTACCCTCCATCCCGACAATATGGCGGCTGGTCCGGCTTCCTACGGAATGACCGATACCATGGGCCGTATGCACTCTGACGCCCAGTTCGCAGGTTCCTCCTCCGTTCCGGCACACGTAGAGATGATGGGTCTCATCGGCGCAGGAAATAACCCCATGGTGGGCATGACTGTGGCTGTGGCCGTTTCCATCCAGCAGGCGGCTGAAGAGGGAAGATTCTAGGATCCCCCATGGCGGAACCTGCTGTGGGAAATTTCAGGAAAATTGGAAATGTACTTTCTTTTTTAAGAAAGGTATGCTACAATAACCCATGACAAAAGCACCTGCACACCTGGCAGGTTCAATAGGATAGAGGCGCGGGCTTCAAGAGTAACGGAAGACAAGGCTGGACCGCCGTTTTCCGCCAAAGGGGAGACCGCCGAAGGAGTTTTGCCCGGTCCGGGGCAGGGTTCCTGGTACGACGCAGAAGATGCGGCGTACTGTCACGATACGTGGAGCGCTATCTTGTGTTGCTGGTTCCAGCCTGTATGGCTTTTTATCTGCATGATCTACACCACAAACGCGTTTTCCGTAAGGGACTGCCGTTTGTGGTGTTTTTGATTTTCAAGAGAGGAAGTATGAGAAATGCAGAGTACGAAAACGAAAAGCCTGGCTGTACTGGCTCTGGCGTCCATGTTCCTCATGGCCTTTGCCATGACGGCCTTTGGGGCAGAGGGGGAGACCGCAGAGTACGTCCCCGCCCTGTTTTCCACCTTCTGGGCGCTGGTGCCGCCGGTGGTAGCCATCGGACTGGCGCTGATCACAAAGGAGGTTTACAGCTCCCTGTTTATCGGGATCGCCGTAGGGGGGATCCTGTATTCCGGCGGGAGCTTTGAGCGGACCGTGGTCCATATTTTCCAGGACGGCATCATCGGAGTCCTGACCGATGAAAGCAACGTGGGGATCCTGGTATTCTTAGTGATCCTGGGAGCCATGGTCAGTCTTATGAACAAGGCCGGCGGCTCCGCTGCCTTTGGCCGGTTTGCGGCAAAGGGCATCAAGACCCGGGTGGGGGCCCAGCTGGCCACCATCCTTCTGGGGGTTACGATCTTCATCGACGACTATTTCAACTGCCTGACTGTGGGAAGCGTCATGCGGCCGGTGACGGATAAGTTCAAGGTTTCCCGGGCAAAGCTGGCGTATCTCATCGACGCCACGGCAGCTCCCGTATGCATCATTGCCCCCATTTCATCCTGGGCGGCGGCTGTGACGGGATTCGTGGAGGGAGAGGATGGCTTCTCCATCTTTATCCAGGCCATCCCCTATAACTTCTATGCTCTTTTAACCATTGTGATGATGGTGGGAATGGTGCTCATGAAGGTGGAGTTCGGGCCCATGTTAAAGCATGAAAGGAACGCGGTCAAGGGGGATCTCTTTACCACAGAGGGACGGCCTTATGCGGATGAATCCGATCCGTCAGTGATCTCCAGGGGAACGGTCATGGATCTCCTGATTCCGATTATTTCTTTAATTATCTGCTGTGTGATCGGTATGCTGTATACAGGCGGATTTTTCTCCGGCGTGGATTTTGTGACCGCCTTTTCGGAGAGCAACGCATCCCTGGGACTGACCCTTGGAAGCTTCTTCGGCCTTCTGATCACTCTGGTCCTGTACCAGGTGCGCCGTGTCCTGGATTTCCACGACTGCATGGCCTGTATCCCCGAGGGCTTTAAGGCCATGGTACCGGCCATTCTGATCCTGACCTTTGCCTGGACCTTAAAGGCCATGACAGACAGCCTGGGTGCGGACGTATATGTGGCAGATCTGGTGTACAACCATGCCAGAGGCCTGCTGAATTTCCTTCCGGCCATTATTTTCCTGGTGGGCTGCCTGCTGGCCTTTGCCACAGGCACCTCCTGGGGGACCTTCGGTATCCTGATCCCCATTGTGGTGGGCGTGTTCCAGAATACCAATCCGGAGCTGATGATCATCTCTATTTCTGCCTGCATGGCGGGAGCTGTCTGCGGAGACCACTGCTCGCCCATTTCCGACACCACCATCATGGCGTCTGCGGGAGCCCAGTGTGAGCATGTGAACCATGTGATGACCCAGCTTCCCTATGCGGTGACCTGTGCCGCTGTATCCTTTGTGACGTACATTGTGGCAGGGTTTGTAAAGACTGCCTGGATCGCCCTTCCTGTGGGCATCGTCCTGATGCTGGGAGCCATGCTTGTCTTAAAAATGATGGGCGATACGGTGGAGGAAGAATAGTAAAAAACGTGAAAAAGCCCGGCGGTGAGCAGATTCCAGTGCTCTCCGGCCGTGTCTTTTCTGTTATGGCGGAAGACTAGGCCTCCTCCAGGCCCTCAAACTGCATTTCATAATATCTGGCATACAGACCGTTCTTTTCCAGGAGCTCTTTGTGGCTTCCACGCTCAACGATGCCCTGGCCGTCGATGACGATGATCTCGTCGGCATTCCGGATGGTGGAGAGACGGTGGGCGATGGTGATGGTGGTGCGGTTTCTGGAGAGCTCCTCCAGGCTTTTCTGGATGTGGCGTTCACTTTCATTGTCCAGGGCGCTGGTGGCCTCATCCAGGATCAGGATAGGCGGATTTTTAAGGAATACCCGGGCAATGGAGATCCGCTGCTTCTGGCCGCCGGAAAGCCTTGCGCCCCGCTCGCCCACAAAGGTGTCGTAGCCGTCGGGAAGCTCCATGATGAAATCGTGGATGCTGGCCTTTTTGGCGGCGGCAATGATCTCCTCGTCAGTGGCTCCTGGTTTTCCGTAGGCGATGTTTTCACGGATGGTGCCGCCGAATAAGTATACCTCCTGCTGGACCAGGCCGATGGAGCTTCTGAGGCTCTTTAAGGTGGTTTTCCGGATATCCTGGCCGTCAATGGCGATCCTTCCGTGGGTCACATCGTAGAACCGGGGAAGGAGGGAGCAGATGGTGGTCTTTCCGCCGCCGGAGGGGCCCACCAGGGCGATGGATCTGCCGGCAGGGATGGAAAAGGAAACATGGCTTAAAACAGGCTCGCTGCTGTTATAGCAGAAGCTTACGTCCTCATAGGAAATATGGCCCTGTACATTTGTAAGGGGCTTCGCGTCCGGCGCATCCTCGATCTCCGGTTCTGTTTCCATGACTGCCAGGAAGCGCTTGAAGCCGGTAAGGCCCTTCTGGAGCATTTCCGTAAACTCCACCAGGATCTGGATGGGGCTGATGAAAATTCCGATGTAGAGGGCGTACATGGCCAGGTCTGCTGGCTCCATCTCCCCGATGGAGATAAGGTATCCTCCGGCCACCAGGACGGTCAGATACATCATGCCCTGGAAAAACAGGGTGCCTGCGTGGAATTTTCCCATGGCCCGGTAGTTATTGTCCCGGGAGCGGACGAAATTCTCGTTGCTCCTTCCGAACTTTTTCCGTTCGATCTCTTCATTGGCAAAGGACTGGACCACACGGATCCCGGACAGGGTATCCTGGAGACTGGCGTTGATGTCGCCGATCTTTCTCCGGTTGTCCATGAAGGTCTCATGCATCCGGACGTTCTGGCGGCAGCAGAAAAGCACCATAAGAAGGACCACCACGGCCAGCAGGAGAGCCAGCTTCCCGTTGATCAGGAATAAGAATACAAAGGAGCCGGCGATCTTAATGGAGGAGATAAACACGTTTTCCGGCCCATGGTGGGCGAATTCGGAGATCTCAAACAGGTCGGAGACCAGCTTGCTCATCATCTGTCCGGTGTTGTTTTTATCATAGTAGGAAAAGGAGAGTTTTTCATAATGATCGAACAGATCCCGGCGCATATCCCGCTCGATCCAGGTCCCCATGAGATGGCCCTGGTAGGTCACATAGTATTTGCAGAGGGTCTGGATCACATAAAGGACC
The DNA here is from genome assembly GCF_025567195.1 of Alitiscatomonas aceti. NCBI lineage: Bacteria > Bacillati > Bacillota > Clostridia > Lachnospirales > Lachnospiraceae > Alitiscatomonas > Alitiscatomonas aceti. The sequence goes on from NZ_JAOQJF010000042.1 coordinate 11,266, forward strand.
AGAAGGCCTGCAAAGAGGAGGGGGAGGGAGCGCAGGATGGCTTCCTGGCCCCGGGTGAACCAGTCGCTGGCCGCTCTTCTTAAGATCTGGGGAAAGGCCAGGTCCACGGCGCTGATGATGGTGGCGCAGAAAAGGTCCAGGAAAAAGAATTTTTTGTAGGGCTTATAATAGGCTGCAAATTTTTTTAGTACGTCCATGATTCCTCCTGTGCATATAAAGTCGTTGCTTTAATCATAGCATGGGAGTTTCTGGAAGTAAAGGGCAGGTTCCTGCGTAAATTCTGCCGCATTTTCTTCATAAATTGTTAATAGAAATCCAGGGAAGCAGGTGCTATAATCTATATATATGGAAAGCTGTAAATTTTTGTACGTTTATAAAGAAAGGTGACGAGATCATGAATATGAAAACCATCCTGGCAGCAGCTCTGACCGCAGTTTTTTTTGTGCAGCCCTGTATGACAGCCATGGCGTCGGTCAGCGCGCCGGAATCTGATCAGAACCAGATCGGCCCGGGCTTTGAAGCACCGGCGGAGGAAAATGCGGAAAGTGCGGAAAGTGCGTTTACCCCCTGGACGAAGGTGGACGGCGTTTATGTGGACGATACGGGAAAGGCCATCGACGGCGCAGTCCTCCGGGGCGTCAGCGTGTCCAAGTGGCAGGGAGACGTGGACTGGGGGAAGGCAGCGGCTGACGATATTTCCTTTGCCCTGGTGCGGATGGCGTCCATCGGCTACGAGGGAGAATATACCATGGACGAATATTTTGACCAGAACATGCGGGAGGCCAGCGCCAACGGCGTCCATGTGACGCCCTATGTCTATCTCCAGACAAGAACTGTGGAGGAGGCAGAGGCAGCGGCCCGGTATGCGGTGGATGTGGCGAAGAATTATAACGTTTCCTATCCCCTGGCAGTGGATATCGAGTCCCAGTATATCCTGGATCTCTCCACCCAGGAGCTGACGGATATCGCCAACGCCTTCTGCCGTGTGGTGGCGGAGGCAGGATACACGCCCATTGTATACAGCGACTACCATAAGTTTACGACAGAAATGGATACGAACCAGATCCCCTATGATATCTGGCTGGCCAGATACGGCGGCGACCACAATTATCCCAACCGGACCATGTGGCAGGCCACTGATAAGGGCGTGATCGACGGGATCAATGGAAACGTGTGCCTGGAATTTGCCTTTAAGGATTACGCTCCAGCCCTGGAGGCAGGGGACGCCACGCCCGGCCAGTGGAAGGAAGAAAACGGCGTTTGGTATTTTGAAAACAACGGAGGCCGCTATACCGGCTGGATCCGCCCCGACGGAAACTGGTATTATATGGATCCGGCAGCCGGGGGAGCCATGGTCTCCAATACCTCCATGGTCATTGATGGAGTGACGTACTCCTTTAATGGAAGCGGCGTCATGCAGTAGACCATAAGGAACACGCTGCGCAGGTCTCTTGTGGTCACGGCGGCAGCCGCCAAGGTCTCGTGCAGGCACGGACACTGGCTCGCTTCCCGCATAAAATAAAAGCTCCAGGCCCGGATCCGGCAGCCTGGAGCTTTATGAAAACGGATGGTCAGTCTTCCCAGGGAAGATCCACCGTGATATACGAATGATGGACAGCAGGCAGGAATTTTTCCGTAAGGTCTGCTGTCTTTATTTTTAAGCTGGAGGTATTGATGCAGGGGTGGCAGCCCAGAAAGGGATCCTTTAATACATCAGAATCGATGAGCAGCTGGACCTGGTTTTCCTTATCATTGGCCAGTCCCAGGATGCTGACAGAGCCGGGAGTGATGTCTAAGAACTGCTCCATGTATTCGTCTCCGGCAAAGGACAGTCTGGCGGAATTGATCTGCTTTGAAAGATTTTTTGTCTTGAATTTCTTATTCCCCGGCATCATCAGAAGATAAAAACGGGTCTTCTGGGCGTTGCAGAGAAAGAGATTCTTGCATATGTGGATCCCAAGGATCTTTTCTACCTCCAGGCAGGCGTCGATGGTGGCCGTAGCGTCGTGGTCCACCCGTGTAAAGGGGATGCCGAGGGTATCCAGAAGGGCGTAGGTGCGGACCTCCCTGGGGAGACGGCCGGACATGTCCTCCGGACTGCCTGTATATACAGTTTCATCAATATAAAAATCCATGTTTTGTATCCTTTCTGTCTGGACTGGGCGTTGAAATAACGCTGGTACTTTAAGGGGAAAAACGCTATAATCGTAATAGTACGGCCCCTGGATCCGGGGATGCCGTCCAGGGATGTGGGGACAGGGGGCCATAGATCCGGCGCGGGCCTGTAAGTGGCTTCTGATCCCGGGAAATGCAGGAGGGCTCCTGACAGAGCGGACCGGGATCGCCGGAGATCCTTTGGAGTCCCAACATCATTATAATGGAAACGTAAGAAAAAGCAAGAATATGGAGATAAAGTATATGGAAAACAGAAATGAAAGTGGAAAAAAACAGAAGGCAAAGGGCCTGTGCCCGAATTTTGGGAAATGCGGCGGCTGCCAGTATCTGGACGTGCCCTATGAGGAGCAGCTGAAGAAAAAGAAGAAACAGCTGACAGAGCTTTTAAAGCCATTCTGTCAGGTCCGTGACGTGATCGGAATGGAGGACCCCTGGCATTACAGAAATAAGGTCCATGCGGTCATAGCCAGGGACCGGAAGGGGAGGATCATTTCCGGCGTATACAAGGAGGGGACCCATTTTGTTCTTCCGGTGGATACCTGTCTTATTGAGGATCAGAAGGCAGACGATATCATCAGGACGATCCGGGAGCTGGTTCCGTCGTTTAAAATGAAGGTATATGATGAGGATACGGGGTACGGCTTCCTGCGCCATGTGCTGATCAGGACCGGGCACAGCACCGGCGAGATCATGGTGGTGCTGGTGACGGCTTCTCCTGTGTTCCCGTCTAAAAATAATTTCGTAAAGGCTCTGCGGGCGGCCCATCCGGAGATCACCACAGTGGTCCAGAACATCAATGGCCGCGGCACCAGCATGGTCCTGGGAGAAAAGGAGCATGTGCTTTACGGCCCTGGCTTTATCGTGGACGAGCTCTGCGGCTTCCGGTTCCGGATCTCCTCCAGATCCTTCTACCAGATCAATCCGGTCCAGACAGAAAAGCTCTACCGGCTGGCCATTCAGGCTGCCGGGCTCACAGGGAAGGAGACAGTCATCGACGCTTACTGCGGCATCGGCACCATCGGCATCGCCGCTTCGCCTGAGGCGAAGGAGGTGATCGGCGTGGAGCTCAATCCGGATGCGGTCCGGGACGCGGTCACCAACGCCAAGGTCAATGGAGTAAAAAATATCCGGTTTTACTGCAACGATGCGGGAAAATTCATGATCCAGATGGCCTCCCAGGGAGGAAAGGCGGACGTGGTGTTCATGGATCCGCCCCGCAGCGGGAGCACGGAGGAATTCATAAACGCGGTGGCCACCTTAAAGCCCGCCCGGGTGGTGTACGTCTCCTGCGGCCCCGATACCCTGGCCAGGGATCTGACGGTGTTTAAGAGGAAAGGGTACGAGGCGAAAGAGGCGTGGGGAGTGGATATGTTTCCGTTTACGGGGCATTGCGAGGTCTGTGTGAAGCTGGAGAGGAAATAAAAGTCAGCCAAGTGTTGTAAAAAGGCTGACTAAGGTAATGATCCATGTGAAATATGTTGATATGGGAATTAATATAGATAAGAAGTGCCGCTCATACTAAATTGACTAGTTGAGCGGCACTCTTTACTCGTAAAATAACTTTTATATTTTTTTCTATCCACATTTATTATCCATTGTTTTATGGAAAAATGACATAAGTAGTATATACATTTTTATGAAATAATGCAATCATTAAAAAGCTCTTGACAATAAATATTTGAAGTGTTATTTTAAAAACAAAAATATATAACTTTTATATTTAAAAAGGAAATTAAAATGGATAGACTGATTGCACATACACGTAAATTAAATCATGATCAATTGGAGTGGCAGACACTGCAAGAGCATAGTTGTAATGTGGCAAAGTTATGCTCGGAAATTTGTGAGCCGTTCGGATTGGGAAAATTGGGTTTATTGACTGGATGGCTTCATGACATGGGGAAAGCATCACAGGATGTACAGGACCACATACTGAGGAAAACACTGCAAAAGTTGAACCATTGCAGCGCCGGAATGTATTGGTTGTGGGAACATAAAAGAAAACAGAATTTTACGGATTGGGTTATGGCTCAAATGGCTTGTCTTGCGATCGGTTGCCATCATAGTGGCCGATGTGATTATATTGCACCAGATGGCTGCGAACCCTGGCTGGATCGTATGCATTCAGAACGGGCTGGGGTGCGGTATAGTGAGAATGTACAGGCTTTTTTCTCTGATTGCTGCGAGGAAGGGTTTATGTTGACCTTAATCAATCAAGCTGCGGAGGAATTCTCTGTCTTTGAAGAACGTGTCCGGAAGAAAATTCAAGAAAAGTATGATCCGGAGAGTGAAAACGCTGTTTTTTGGACGACATATCGTTTTCAAATGGGATTTATTCAGAGGTTTTTGTTTGGCGCGTTGGTGGATGCGGATTGGATTGATACATCATGTTATATGAATCAAACTTTCCTTCCTCATTCCACTTCTTTGGAAGAACGGCAAAAACTTTGGAATCGGCTGTCAGAAAAAACAGAGAATTACTTGAAGGGATTGTCCCGCAAATATACAATCGATGAACTGAGGCAGGAAATATCGGATCAGTGCTTTTCTGCTGCACAGAAATGCGATCCTGGAATCTATCGACTTTATGTTCCTACAGGAGGTGGAAAAACCTATTCCGGTCTTAGGTTTTGCATGGAAATGGCAAGACGGCAGAATGCTTCTCATGTGTTTTACTTTGCTCCTTATAAATCTATTACCCATCAAAATGCTGATTGTATTAGAAAAGTTCTTGGCAGTGAGTATGTACTTGAACATCATTCGGATGTGATTTTCAACGAGAATAGTGAGGAAGGGAGAAGCCAGTGGATAGCTTTAAGCCAGCGCTGGCAAGATGTTCCGGTTATATGTACAACAATGGTGCAGCTTTTGAATACTTTGTTTGCGGCTTCCCGCCAGAGTATTCGCCGGCTTCCAGCACTGGCCAATTCCGTGTTATTGCTGGATGAAATACAGGCACTTCCTCTACAGGACATCTGTCTATTGAATTTGGCTATGAATACATTGGCGCAGGTTTTTCATTGTACGGTGGTTTTTTGCACGGCTACACAACCGGCATTAGATAAAGCGGTATATCCAATAGAATTTTCATTGGAAAAAGATTTGGTAGGGGATTTTGAGCAACGTTTTTTACAATTTAAACGAGTGCAAATTATACCACGCCTTGTTCCAGGGGGAGAATCTGTTTCATCTGTTGCAGATTTTACAAAGGATTTGTTAAAGGAAAACAGAAGTGTTTTGGTGATTTTAAATACGAAACGAGCAGTCAATAAGCTGTTTGATACACTGCGAGAGCGAATTTCCGATGATGTACAGTTGTTTTGTCTGACTACATACCTTTGCCAAAAGCATCGTGATGATGTAATGGATAAAATCAAGAAACATCTACAGAAAAAAAGTGGGCCATCGCTTATTTGCATTAGCACTCAACTTGTAGAAGCTGGAGTAGATCTGAGTTTTGATTGTGTCATACGGAGTCTGACTGGATTGCCTAGTATCATACAAGCGGCAGGACGTTGTAACAGACATGGAAATGATAAGTGTAAAGATGTGTACTTGGTTTACTGTGCGGATGAAGATCTACGATATCTGACAGAGATTGATACAGCAGCTCAGGCAACAAGACGCTTGTTAGAAGAGCTGCCGGAAGGTATTGATCTTCTCAGCCCTCAAGCAATTCAAACCTACTATCAGATATACTATGGGGATCAAGAGCAGCGACGGAATATGTTGTACCGGATTGTTCCGGAAAACGGCTTAGAGACAACAATGGTAGATCTACTTTCTAATAATCAGAATGGGGTGCAGGCAAAAAGGGAACACATGGGATTGGTAGTAAAACAAGGAAAAGATAAATTCAGATGGGTGATGCGCCAGGCATTCGGCACCGCAGAGGCAAACTTTGAAGCAATCCAGGATGAAAACATTCCTCTTTTAGTTCCCTATGGAAAAGAAGGCAGACATATACTTGCAAAACTTTTGGAGGAAGACTCAGAAATTCCTTCTTTTGCAGAATTACAGCCATATACGGTATCTATAGGACGGAGGGACCGAAAAAGGCTTGAAAGTGCTTTGATATCTGTGATGGATGGTGCAGCATTCATGGTATTATCAAACTATTATGATAGTGAGTTCAAGGGGCTATGTTTTGAAGCTCAGCAATGATCAGAACTATTTTTTGATTTGTATTTTAAAAGAGAGGAGGTATTCGCTTTGCAGCATAATAATAGTATATCTTTTTATCTGTCAGGACGGTTCGCGTTATTCAGTGATCCGATTACTAGGGTTGGAGGAGAAAAATTTAGTTATCCGGTTCCTACATACCAGGCACTAAAAGGGATTTTTGAAAGCGTATATTGGAAGCCTACCTTTATTTGGTATCCAGATGCCATACGGGTTATGAATCCCATTGAAACACAGTCAAAGGGTATTCGTCCTATTCGATATAACGATGGAACAAATGACCTTTCTATTTATACCTATTTGGTAGATGTATGTTATCAAGTGAGAGGCCATTTTGAATGGAATTTGAATCGCCCGGACCTGGCGGCAGACCGTAATGAGAATAAACATTATTTTATAGCCAAAAGAATGCTGGAACGAGGTGGCAGAAGAGATATCTTCCTAGGGATTAGAGAATGTCAAGGATATGTGGAACCATGTGAGTTTGGAGAGGGAAAGGGGGCTTATGATGATAGTCCAGCATTGCCCCTTGGGCTGATGCTTCACGGGATTACTTATGCGGATGAGGATGGAAGCGGCATGATGAGTGAACGCTTGTGGCGTCCCGTAATGGAACGTGGAATAATCCAGTTTATTCGCCCAGAAGAGTGTCCTATTATTCGGCCCATACACAAACAAAAAGAAAAATCATTTGTTATAAAGAAAAATATTCAGCCTTGCGAAGAACTTTATCGGGAGGTGAAAACGGATGAGTTGGATTGAACGCTGCTATCAGACATATGAGAATAATATTACAGAAGTAGGAGTTCCTTCAGTTAATTGTTTGGGAAGGGAACTTCCTGTATTGCTTCCAGTAGGACATACTTCGCAAAAGGTACATGTGGAGATAAGTCTAACAAAAGAAGGAAAATTTCTTTTTGCCAGAATCCTCCGAACGGATGAAATGACAACCATCATTCCCTGCACAGAGGAATCTTCTGCTCGTACATCGGGGCCAGTTCCGCATCCATTAGTAGATAAGTTGCAATATATTGCCGGAGATTACGGGAAATATGGCGGATCAAAAAAGATGATGTGGGCTGAATATCTAAAACAACTTCGAGATTGGTGTAATTCGCCTTATGGTTTGCCTCAGGTACGGGCAGTGCTTTTTTATCTGGAAAAGGGATGTTTGATTGAAGATTTAATTGAGGATGGAATCTTATTTATTGGATCTGATGGGAAGCTGGTGAAAAAATGGACGGGGGCAAAAGAAGAAACACCGTTAATATTTCAAACTATAACGGGAGGGGATCAAACAGAAGCTTTTGTTCGTTTTAACGTAGACGGGAAAGCGCTTTCAAATGATACCATGGTTTGGAATAGTTTTATCCAATATTATTTATCTATCTTAAAAAGAGAAGGGTTTTGTTATGTACAGGGAAGGAAAATGTTACTTTCCCAATTAAGCCCATATAAGATTAGAAATCCGGGGGATCGAGCTAAGTTGATTTCTAGTAATGACGGTACAAATTTCACTTATCGCGGACGATTTAATGATGCCGAAGAGGCCCTTTCAATAGGCTATGAAACGACCCAAAAAGCTCATAGTGCACTAAGATGGCTGATCGGACGACAAGGGATCAGCATTGGAGACCAAACGATTTTGGTTTGGGGAATGGCGGATGAACAGGTCCCTTCAGTAACAGAGGACACTTATGGTCTGGTGAAAGATATGGAAGAAGACGATCCGTATTTGGATGGACCAGAGGATATTCCAGAGTTTGATAAACCAATCGCAGATACTCGGGCTGCGTTTGCATTACGCTTTAATAATGCAATACAAGGATATAGAGAAAAATTGACTGATTACAGTCAGATCACAGTGATGATCCTGGATTCTGCAACACCAGGACGTATGTCCATTCGTTATTACCGGGAATTATCTGGATCTCGTCTGATGGATGCAGTGGAAGACTGGCATAGAAACTTTGCCTGGGAACAGTGTTATCGGAAAGAGCAGAAAGAGAAAAAAGGGAAATCTGTATCAGAATCGATCGTGTTTTTCGGTGCTCCGGCACCAAAAGACATTGCTGAAGCTACATATGGGGTGAATGTAGATTCCAAGCTGAAACAGCATACTATTGAACGGTTACTTCCGTGTATTACGGAGCAACGTCCGTTCCCAAGAGACTTAATTCGTACACTTATGTACCGTGCTGCCAATGGTATTGCTATGGAGCCTTGGGAAGCAAAAAAAACAAGAGGAATTGCCTGTGCTCTGGTACGTGGATATTATCATCGCAATAAAAAGGAGGATTTTTCTATGGCATTAGATGAAAACTGCCATGACAGAAGTTATCTGTTTGGACGTATTTTGGCTTGTGCCGATCAATTGGAGCGGACTTATAATTATTATTTTTCTGGAGATGTACATCGCCCAACTAATGCTTTACGCATGGAAACTATTTTTACACAGCGTCCAGCGAAAACAACGGATCGGCTGAGAAAAAAGCTGGAACCTTATCTGGAGCGCCTTCTAAAAAATAATAAAAGTATTTACAGCAATGACCTTATGCTAAAATTATTAGACCGAATTCCAATCAAAGAGTTTAATAATGATCCACTTAGTGAGCTGTACCTTCTTGGATATGCCAGCCAGCGTGCAGAATTCTTTAAGAAGTCCAATATTGATCGGTCAATTGATGCCAACAATGAATAAAGCCTGCTAATAAAAAGTCAAGTGTTTTTTGAAGAAAATTTCAAAAATCCGATTTGATATTTTAGGGTACAAC
>NZ_JAOQJF010000043.1:0-20049 GCF_025567195.1 Alitiscatomonas aceti
CACTGAAAAAGAAATCAACAATCTTTTTCAGAACTGTATCCTCCTGGACTCCTGAGTACTATGTTTTGAGAGAAACGACGGAAGTCAGGATTTACACAAGCCCTTTTTTGAAATTTTTTTGTTTTTTTGAATGATTCTTTCTATTTGACAGGGAAACTCCATCCGTCCTGGCGCATATGCTATCCTAACATTCTTTATTATGAGGCAGACATGGCACAAGGTTATCTGCAGGTAGATGTGGTTTCAGATACAAATAATTTTCCGGTCACAGATGCCAGCATCTCCATATCAAAGACAGAGACGCCGGAGGAGATTCTGGAGGAAGTGAGGACAGACAGCTCCGGCCAGACAGAAAATGTGGCTCTGGAAGCCCCTCCGGCGGAGCTTAGCCTGGCTCCGTTCGGGGAGAGGCCTTACGCAGAATATACGATCCGCATCACAGCGCCGGGATACGAACCTCTGGTGATCTCCGGAACAGAGATCCTGGCAGACGCCACAGCGATCCAGCCGGCCAGGATGATCCCGGCGGCGGATCTTGGAGGAGAAGAGGATATTACGATCCCCGATCACACTTTATACGGAAATTATCCGCCTAAGATCGCAGAGAGTGAGATCAAGCCTGTGACCGGAAGCGGTGAGATCGTCCTTTCCCGGGTAGTGGTCCCCCAGACGGTGATCGTCCATGACGGTGTCCCCACCAACGCATCGGCCCCCGACTATTACGTTCCATACAGGGATTATATTAAAAATGTAGCGTCCAGTGAGATCTATGCCACCTGGCCAAAATCATCCATAACAGCCAATGTGCTGGCCATCATGTCCTTTACCCTGAATCGTGTATACACGGAATGGTACAGGAACCAGGGATACGATTTTACCATTACCTCGTCCACCGCCTATGACCATAAATGGATCTATGGCCGCAACATCTATGAATCCATTTCTGTTGTGGTGGATGATATTTTTGACAATTATCTGTCCAGGCCGGAGGTGAAGCAGCCGATCCTGACCCAGTACTGCGATGGGAGACAGGTGACGTGTCCGGGGTGGATGACCTTTTTGCTTTTGCGTATACACATCAAAAAAGCTAGGTTTTATGCGGGTTTGCGGGGATCCTGCTCCCGGCTCTGTTCTTTTAAATAATAGAAAACATCGATGTGCATGGTATCTTTGTGGAAAACGATCCGGTCTACGATGCTGCGGAGAGCGACATTTTTCTGGAGAGCAGAAAAGCGATCAGACCGCAGTATGTCGGTAACGGACCGGATGTGATCCAGCATCTGCCGTTCCTGGCTGCCGCTGTCTGCGTTCTCTTCCGGCCCGGCCGCTTCCAGCTGCTTTAAGGATTCGGTCAGGGTCTCCCGCTCCTTCTGGATCAGGAGTTTATTCTGCTTGTACTCCTCCAGGGAGTCGATCCCGTCCATATAGGCTGCCTTCGCCCGCTTCTCCTTCAGTTCTAGTCGGTCTACCATATTTTTCAGCAGTTCCATTTCATGGCTGTCCTCAGCTTTTACCACGGACTTAACCTCATAATCGACTGTTCCGGCCTCCAGGACCTCCTGTAGGGCGTTCAATACCGCCGCGGCGATATCTTTTTCAGTGACATAGTGGCTGGCCCGGCATTTGCCTTTCAGATAGCCATAGCACTGGAAAGAATAATGGTCTCCGGACTTCGTGTGACGTACACAGGAGGAGAGAGTACGGCCGCAGGCAGAGCATTTGAGCATACCGGAGAGCCAGTGCTTTGTCACTTCGGCCGGTTTTGCGTTTTTCGGCCGGTACTCGGACTCGAACCGGAGCATCGCCTGGTTATACAGCTCCTCGGATATGATCGCCGGGTGGGTCCCCTTGGTCACGATCCACTCAGACCGGTCCCGGATCTCATTGGTCTCGTTGCAGGTCCTGTTCCACCGGACGATTCCGGCATAGGCAGGATTCTGGAGGATATATTCCAGGGACCTTTTTTCAAAGGGCTTTCCCTGGCTGGTTTTAAGGCCGAGGCTATTCAGATACCGGGTCAGGGCAAAGATGCTCATCTTGTGGTTTACATACCGGTCAAAGATCATCCGGACAATTTCTGCCTCCCCAGGAACAATTTCCGGGGTCGCATTGTGGTACGGGATCCGGTATCCCAGGGGCGGACGGCACTGGTACCCTCCATTCTGGGCCTTGGTCTTCATGCCGCGGGTAACGTCCTGGGCCAGATTGTAAGAGTAAAACTCATCCTGCCATTCGATGATCATTTCAATCAGACGGCCGTACATACCATCCAGGACCGGTTCCGAGATGCTGATCACATCGATGCCCAGCTTTTTCCGCAGCATTCCCTTGTAGAAGGTGCTTTCATCCTGATTCCTGGCAAATCTGGAAAATTTCCAGACCAGGATACAGTCAAAGGGCTTTGGGGTAGTCTTGGCAGTGGCGATCATCCGCTGGAATTCCGGCCGGTTGTCGGCCTTCTTCCCGCTCCGTCCCTCGGATTCCATGAAGATGTATTCTTTCGGGATCACGATCCGGCTGCTCTTGGCATACTGGACAATGGACTCCAGCTGTGACTCCGGGCTCAGGTCCATCTGGCCGTCAGTGCTGACCCGGATATAGGCGGCGCCGACTTTAAGGGCAGTAGTGCTTGTCATTACATCAACTCCTCGTATAGATTGTATGGGTTCTGGGTATAAAAAATACGCCCCTTGCCAGAGCGTTCCGGAGATGATATAATCCAGGTGGTTAATCTGATATATCTTTCCGGGTGCGACCTGGCAAGAGAAATCTATGGAAGCCGTCTGGTGCTGGTAACACCGGGCGGTTTTCCTGTTTGGTTTGACAAAAAGGTCCAGGTGACATATAATATACTTAACAAGACAGCCGGAAGATAGATTAAGCCTATCCGTCCTGGCGAATTATAACAACTTTAGTAAGTCGCCCATCCGGCCAAGGAGCAGGGCGGCTTACTTATTTTTCAGATTCAGAATTGCTACGATCAAGCTGGCTGTTGCCAGAATTACCATGAATTCCTCATATGTACTCATAAGGCACCACCCCTTTCCGCAAGACTCGGAACGGGATGGGAGCACGTCCCCCGGCTGCCCGGGTAAGTATATTATATTGTCAAGGCGCGGCCCTTGGGGCCTGGTGGGACGAGGTGTTGTTTTCTTATTTGACAAAAAGGTCCAGATGACATATAATATACTTAACAAGACAGCCGGTGGGTGAATGCACCTCACCCGTCCCGGTGAACATCAGATTAAAAAATAGTCGTCAGCTTTCCAGGGCAGGACGGCTATTTTTTATGGGTATAGTTCAGAATGGCTACGATCAGCATGGCAACGCCCAGGATGATCTGGAATTCCTCATATGTACTCATAAGGCACCACCCCTTTCCGCAAGACTCGGAACGGGATGGGAGCACGTCCCCCGGCTGCCCGGGTAAGTATATTATATTGTCAGGGTGTGGCCCCTGCGGTGTGGCAGGGGCGTTTTCTCATTTGACAAATTATTTCCGACCTTGTATAATATACTTAACAAGAGAACCAAAAGCTGGGTGAAGTCCAGCCGCCGGCGAGAGTAATTTGCTAAAAGTAGCGCCTTATCTTACCAGGACAGGGGCGCTACTTTTTGTGTCTGCTGAGAGTAACAACAAGAGTAACGATGGAACAGATCATGCTCACGAACGCGAACAGATCACTGTATGTAACCATACACACCAGCTCCTTTCTGAAAAGTCCGGAAGCTGGAGTATCGCCCCTTCGGTTCCCCGGGTAAGTATATTATATTGTCAAGGTGGTGCCCCTGCGGTGGGGCAGGGGCGTTTTCTCGAATCTATCGAATTCGACGAGTTTAGAAAAATCAAGCAGCTTTGGTATAATCAACAATAGCAACTTCAGTTAAAAGGCTTTTCAGATTAGCAGTGATGGTTTCAATTTTCTTTAATGTGGCTCCGTTGAGGTATTCCTCTCCACACTGGGTACACTTTTTACAGGGCACATTTTTGATGATGATATAACACCCGTTGCATTCAGTCATATAGGTTGTTGTGGACTTTTCAAGCATTCCTTTACACATAAAACAAGTCATGTTAAATCTCCTTTTGCGTTTTCTTATTCCATTTTTTCATACACAGCCAGATACGGTTCAAACATAATCACATAATTATCTATGGCCGCATACGTCCCGTATATCTGGCGGTAATATTCCAGGGCTTCAGTCAGGGTGTCTTCAGACACGTTTAAGAAATCAGCCACTTCAAACCGGTTCCTGCAGCCATGGTGGTAAGCCTGTATGATACCGATCAGCCCGATCCGCTTATTATAAGACCACAGGCGGGCGGAATGCTCCTGCTTTCGGGAGTGCGTGTTATTGGAATCAATGATCCGGCCGACACCCGTGTGGTAATGGCCCATTTCTTCGGCCAGGACGTCTGCTTTCTTCGCAAGTGTAGGGATATTTTTCCGGATCGCGATCCGCTTTCCTTTAATGCGGCCGTCGGAGCCGGCCAGCGGTTTTTCTCGGACGATGAGGCCCTCGGAATCCGCCTCGATCAAAAGTTCTTCATACGTCATTCTACGTTACACCTCTATTACAGACATAGCGTATTTTATGCAAATAAACGGGCCTCGACCTGTTCGATGTCCAGGACCTCCGGGCAGTCGCGGAGCGTGTCCGGGCAGATATCGATGCAGTTGATGCCATCCATGCACCCGGACAGGTCCCATGCCAGGGTATCATTTAAAATCGTGCATGTGCTTTTAAATATCTCTATATCCTGGATCCGGCTGAAGATCCCGCCTTTCGCAATCAGCGGAGCGGCATCATAGAGCCGCACGGTATTGTCGTCCATATAGACATACACCTTGTAATCATCGGTAGGAATAACCTGGATTACTTCTGGCAGCATAAAAATGCCTCCTTTCTATTACCTTAATGGATCAATCGCTCTGACGTTTCCGGTTCCTTTTTCTATTTCATTCCAGTTTTCCAGAAGCTCTTCCTGGTGGATAATGGCCCAGGCTGTTACGAGCTTCAGCTGACGATTGGGGAGAGCTCCTTTTATAACTTTGGCGGAGCGGATATCAATTTCCGCCTTCTGGCCATTATATTCTGCGTGAAAATGAGGCGGTCTGTGTTCGTCATAGTACATGGTGATTCTTATACTGAAAAATCTTGAAATTTCTGGCATGATTGCCTCCTTTTATTTCCATTCATCATCATTATCCATAATGTCATCATCTTTCTTTACCAGATCCGGGGTAACATCGATGTCGGTACGGTCATGGGCGGCCTCGGGTATCAAATGAGACTGTTCTTCTTCCATCCGCTGGATGGCAAGGAGATTATCGGAGTAATTAATGACCTTTTTCTTATTTATATCAGAAAGTTGTCCATAGTTGTCTATCAGTTTTCGACCGGAAATACGAAAGATAGCACAAAGCTTCGGGTTTTCGTTGAGTTCCTGCGCGATTACGCGGACTTCACTGCTGAGCTGATACGAATCTTCTACTGTCGTTGAATCATCACTCCCGATAATATCAGTTTTTTTGCATCGAAGGGCAGAACTTATCTTTTCTACCATCCCCATTTTAGGTTCAGTCCTATTTATTTCCCATGACGATACTGTTTTATCACTTACACCGAGCATTTCGGCCAATTCTGTCTGTTTTAGATTCCTATATTCTCGCCATTTTTTGATATTCTCTCCGATACTCATAAGTACACCGCCTTTCTGATTATCATTATATGCGTTTTGTAGGACGATGTCAAATAAAATATGCAAAATGTAGAAAAAACTATTGACACACTACAAAACGTGGAGTATACTACAGATAATCTACAAAACGTAGGAGGTGAAAGCAATGGGTCTTTCAGTGAAGCAGTGGAGGCTGGCAAAAGGGATATCACAGACAGAAATGGCAATGAAGTGCGGAGTACATAGAAATACATATGCCGCATGGGAAGAGAATCCAGATGATATTTCGGTAGGTAATGCAAAGATTATTGCAAAGGCTTTAGGTGAAAGTGTAGATACAATTTTTTTTAAGAATGAGTCTACAAAATGTAGATAACGAACAGAGATGTGATGGGATACGGGAGTATCTGATGGAAAGTGTTCCGGATGAGAAGAGAGCGTAACCATCGGGGAGCTGCGGAGTAGGGAGGTGAGGGAAATGGTTAGTAGAAGAAGGCAAATGCAGTTTGAAAGAGTTGGAATGGACCTGGAAAAAGTAAAACACAAAGTCCAAAAAATTATAGACGAATGTGTAGCGGAAAATTTTACAATGCGAGAGAGTAGGCTTCTCGCAAAAGAATTAGACTACGCATTGGATCAAATAGAAATGCGTAGTCTGGATTCTGAGATTTCTAAGTTTACAAATTCTGTTACTGATTAAGGCTTTCGTTGTCACGCAAAATGTAATTATGTACAGAATCGTAGGTATTGGCGTAGATTTGAGCAGCAGTGTTAACCTATTCGTATAGGGCTTTTTGCATAGCAAGTATTGTATTAAAAGAGAGGAGGGAGCCGGGTGAACGAGGCTATTTTTATTAAAAGAAAATGCATAGAGAATGATGCAGTGTTAAAACACATCATAGAGTTACAAAATAAAATACGCAGTTCTTTGCATGAAATAGAAACAAGAATAGGTCAAGCGGAATGGCACGAAGGCAATCTGGGAGTTGTTTTTGTAATCGATGTAGACCTGGAATGCTTACAGAAATACTGTGATGAAATAAAAATGTGCGCATCGGAGTTATATGGTGCTTATGAAAAATTAGCTAATCGCAGTTCTGCAGAACAGCACTGCGATTAGTACAAAGTTATTCATCATTTTCGGCAATCATTAAAAGGGTTTGAACAATTTTGGCTTTGAAATTATCCAAATCCGCTTTGGTAATGGAGGCTTGCGAATCGCCGCTGGAGGATACTGACTGGTAAGAAAGCCATTCAGCAGCTTGACGAATAGCATTGGCATCTTTTTGATTCATTTTAATCTCCTCATTTGTACTCGGCCTGGCAGGACCTGTAAAAAGAGTATATAACGGGTAAGAGAATAAGACAATACCAAGAAGATGAAGTGGTGAATAGTAATAGCACGGAAATAAGGCCTGTGGCAAGGGGGAGACTGGAGGTGAACCAATGAACGGTAACAAACTTCTTATTGTTTCTGTTATTGCATTGATACTGTCACTCAAAGGGAGTGCGATAGTCCTGGATTTTTCCCATCCACGCCCGTGGATTGGACTGGTTATGCAGATACTGGGGCAGATGCTAGGTGTTTTTGTCCTTGTTTCGATAGTTATCAAATTCGTATAAGTCTTTTTGCATGGCAAGTATTGCATTGGCTTGAACATTTCCGATGATTTCGGAAGGTACGTTTTCAATCAGTGCTTGACCGTAGAGAGCGATTGCTGCCTGTGTTTCTGGGGTAGAAAGAAGAAGGGCAGCAGCTGACATATGATCAAAGTTTTTTAAAACCTGGGAATCCGAGGAAGGAAGGTCAATGGTAGCTTCCATAAAATCATGATAAGCCTTTAATTTTGCATTAAAAAAGAGATCAATGGTTTTTATCTTGTATTGGTAGCGAACTTGGATATAAGCAGATACAGCTGGTGCAATGATAGCTGAAATCGCAGTAATGGAACAAGCAATAATAGTAATAGCAGAATCAGAAATATTCATAAGTATCCCCCAAAGTATTTTAGACTTTCTAAATTAGTACATGCTCAATATCACCAGGTATGAATGCGCTGTCAGGTAAATTTTGAATCTCGCGGCTGCAAAAAGCACTGGCTATATTGTGGGCAGCAGTTTCCGGATCTATGTAGTGTTCCATTGTGTACATCTCCCTTCTTTTATATTTTAGCATGGCAGTGCTGATAAGGGGAGTATACCACGGGAAGATCTGATTTTCCAGAGAAGGTCGCAGATTATCTGGGTATGACCAGCGGGGAGCTGATGAAGTGGGGAGGTGAAAATCATGTGGATTCCAAGAAAAAAATTGAAGACCCTGGTCCAGAGAATGAATGATCTGGAAAAACAAATTTCCAGCCTAGAAAAAGATAGTCAGGACTGGAAACTTGTTCGTTTGAAAACAGAATTAAATTATGAGTTTTGTAAAAGTGTGGCCCATGCAAATGGATTATCATTTTTGTCCTATCAGCAGTTGAACAGCCCAACTGCCGACAGCTGTGAGAAGGTCCGTATGCTTTTTAATGAGATCAGAGAACTTGCCTAGCGCACCTTCAACTAAAATCGGATGGGGAGATTCCTCAATTACTATCCAAATCTGCCGTTGTTCTCAGAGTGCAGCCAGAAAGGAGAGAAAGGTGAGAAAATTAACTCCGAAACAGGAAATTATCGTGAGAATCGTAGTATCAGTTATTACGTCCGTAACAGTTAGCGTTCTAGCCATAATGTTATATAGACCGTAATAAGAGCCGTTATAGCAGAGATTGCGATTGGAACAAAGATGGAGTGTATCAAAAATTTTTTTAAATCTTCGATGTTGTATTGGAGGGGATGTAGGGCTTTTTGCGTGAGATGAAAATGATATTGATTAAAGCCTTCAACAAGATAGCCATCATTAATAAGAGATCGAATGATTGAGTCGATTTCTGATTCATATTTGGAGTAATCAAAAAAAGTTGAATCATCGTCAAATTTATAAATATGTGAAGTACCATTGACGAAGCATAGAAGTTCATCACTATTATTTGATAATTTTTTGAGATGGCTCAATATGTATTTGCATTCTTTTGTCATGTGTTATAAATCCCCATTACATATATTTCAGCATGGCAGTGCTGATAAGGGGAGTATACCACGGAAACACCAGGTTTTCCAGAAGGTCATAGCTTATCTGGGCGTAACCATCGGGGAGTTGATGAAGCAGGGAGGTGAGAATGATGACACCCAAGAAAATAATAAACGAAAATGTACCGACAGCTAAGGTCAAGATTATTTCGGAAGGTGGAAACGCAGTGGTATTTCTGGACGGTGTAAAAGTAAATGGAGTTATAGGGTATGAAGTTATCCATGACCGGACTAAAACACAGATTCCGGTTCTCCGGCTTAATATCCAGAGCGAACTGGATATTGAAACTGGGGTGATTCCGGAATTGCCAGAGCCGTGGAATCTGTGTTATGTGCTTAAGTCGTCTGTTTCGGATAGTCAAGCCTAAAGCCAACCGGACGTTCATCCATAAGCTGGCAGTCCTGTGCACAGTATGGATAAGAGCAATCATATCCGGAGACAGCTTCATTATCCCAGTGGATGCAGATTCCAATGAGATGTTTTTCTTTTGAACAGTAACAGAGATAAGGGCTGTAATAGGATGCTTTCATTGATTCACGTCTTTCTTTTCTGGACTCGGCGCTGCAACGCCTGTGAGTACAGTATAAGGCAGAATAAAGGAGGACTCAAGACAGGAGATAGAATATGGCAACAAGTACAACCATCCATACATAGTATCAACCAGGAGGTGAGGCGATTTGACCATTACATACACCAATATCATCAAAACAGAAGGTGGAGAAGTAAAGTTTTCGGCCCTTCCGGCAGAAGAGAGGAAAAGGATCTCCAACATGATGCGCCGTAAGCCGCTGGAACAGTTTGGTGATGTCAGAGTACGTCCTCCCGCTTAACGGCGGGCCGGATGGACAAGCACAGGGAGGTGAGGATAGTGAAAAGGAGACCAAAGCGGCCGACCGATGAGCAGGCGATGCTGATCGCAAAGGCTGGGCTGATGACCAGGGACTGGCTGGTCCTGTGGGAATCCGGAAGCCAGATGTGCCTGGTGCATCGGGGAAACGGTAAGACCAGGCGAATCGAGATTTAAGGAGGTAAGGACGATGGACAAAGAGATCCAGTATATGCCGGTGGGCCGGGTACGCCGCCGGAGAAGGACCTGGCACCGGACCATGAGAGATCTGGTCCGGCTGCTGATGGCCGGAGGCGAGCTGATCGTCACAGGGATCCTGGCCGGGGCCGGATTCGGAGTCGGGCTGGCAGCAGTGACAGTTTTCTTTTAGAGAGGGGGATACAGGATGAAGGACAAATACCTAGCGGTAAAAATTAGTTTCCCGGAAAGTGACTTCGCAGGAGCGACCATTTACCTGGAGGACTGGCAGGCAGAACGGCTGAAAGCCCGGGTGGATGCAAATAATCGGTGTCTGCGGTCCCTGGGACGTCCGGAGGATTACACCATGGCACATGCCATCCACTTTGCGCTCTATGAGTACTTCGATGGCCTGGAAGAAAAAGAATCCCCGGAAGCGGCAACTTCCAGGGGACTCAAATGAAAAACACTACGCCCTTATTGTAGGGCAAAAACAGGAGGATATCAAGGGAGAAATAGAAAATGTGGAGACATTACCGCTGTAAACGGTGTGGGAGGGTCATCTACATAGACCCGGGGGAGAAAAGGCTCTGTGAAGACTGCATGGAAGCAGAAGAGGATAAGGAGGCCCCGGATATACAGGAGGGATCAGGGCATGGCAGCAGAAAAGAGGAAGAGGTGACGGAGCATGACGTATGAGAGGAAGATCGATATCATGGTGGCGGCCTTCTGTGCTGCCCAGGGAGACCAGGGAGAGGCATGGGAGGCCGGGATCCGGAAGGGGCTGATCGATGGATTCCTCCGGATCCGGAGACTGGAGATGGCAGAGGGGGCAGCAGAAGCACGGTGCTGCTTCTTCCCGGTGGAGCGGATCCAGGAAGGATTCGGGATCTGGAACAGCGGCGGGTATGACAGCAGGCATGGGATTGGCAGATCGGTGGCAGCGGCCGGAATGGACGGGGAGAAGCTGCGGCAGATCCGGTATGTGGCGGAGAGGAATGGCCGCCATTCCCTGGCCGTAGTCTATCCGGGATGCTATATTGCCGTATCCGTAAGCCGGGACATGCATGATCCGGCCAGCATAGCTGTGTACCGGGTTGAGGGATTCCAGGAGACGGAGCCGGGGGTGTACCAGGCCAGGGCCGCCAGGGTATACCAGATGGAGCCCTATTATTCCAGCCTGTCAGAAGCCCAGGAAAAGCGTCTGGAACGCCTTATCAGGGTATCCGTCTGGATCGCCACGACGCCGGATCTGTACAAACTCCGGGACAAGGTGTGACATGATATACTATAAAGGAAAAGTGGAAGCGGTCCGGATCCGGCAGGACTCTTCAGAACTGCATCTGATCGTTGATGATAACCTGGAGGACCTCCGCCGCCAGCGGTGCAGGGAGGTGCAGGTGGGGATCGATGACGGCCGGACGATCTCCCCGGCCCAGAGACGGAAAGCGTATGCGACTCTCCGGGACATCGGGGACCATACGGGTTATGCCCCGGAAGAGATCAAGCAGATCATGAAGATCGAGCACATGCTGCGTGTCGGGGACCAGAAGGTGATCAGCCTGTCGGACTGTACCATGACAGACGCCAGGGAGTTTATCAATACGCTGATGGAGTACGCACTGAAGGAGGGGATCATCCTCACAGAGTCGGGACTGATGCGGACAGATGACATAGACTGCTATCTGATCCAGTGCATCCGGTACCGGCGGTGCTGTATCTGCGGGAAGCCGGCGGATATCCACCATGTGGATGCGATCGGCATGGGAAGGAACCGGCAGCAGGTGGATGATTCCAGCCATGAGATTGCCGCCCTGTGCCGGATGCACCATACGATATCACACCAGATGGGATGGGACCGGTTTGCGGATTCGTACCATGTGTACGGGATAAGGCGGGACCGGACGGAGGTGGACAATGAACAGAGCCATCATAAATAAACTGGTCAGGAAGGCTCCGGCCAGTCTGGAGAGCAGTTATATATTCGTAAATGATAACAGGGCGATCTGTGAAGCAGTGATCACGGTCGGATTTACGTCCCTGTATGTGTCCAGGGAAGGCAGCAGCTTTTTTACACTGGAGACCCTGTGTGATTTTATCCGTGATACGGTCAATACGGGCTCTGAGATTGAGAACTATACGTTTGTGCTGGCCTGCTTCCGGAAGCGTACCAATGACAGCCTGGAGGCTGTTCTGAAGAATAATCTGCTCCAGTATAAGTCCGGGGCCTATACCCTGTTTAAGGACAAGGAGTATCTGGCGAAGTATGACCGCCAGGGAGAGCTGGAGGAGGCGCTGAGAGCGTATGTACGGAGGTTTGAGGGCAGCGATGAGATCCTGGTGGACAAGAGGCAGTTCTGCCGGTATTCGGACAGTGGAGCTGTCCAGGGGATCATTGATATCGCCATCGTAAGATATCTGATGGAAACATACTGTATGTTTGTGTCGGGGAAGGAGCTGTACATATACCAGAATGGATGCTATGTCCTGGACCGGGATGGTGTCCGGATCAAACAGGTGATCTCTGGGCTGATCCCGGATCGGTATATTACATACCGGAACCTGTCCTCGATATACAGTCTGCTCCTGGAGCAGCAGCCGATCCAGAAGACCATGGAGGAGCTGAACTGTTATCCCGCATGGTGGATCAATTTCCGGAATGGTATGTTCGATGTGAAGGCGGGGAAGCTGCACCGGCACCGGCCGGAGTATTACTCCATTAACCAGATCCCACATGAGCTGGACATGAAAGTCCGGGAAAATATGGAGGCAGCAGGTACCGCAACGAGAAAGTTTCTTTCCGCAGCCCTGCCGGATCCGGAGGACCAGGTCATGCTGTGGGAGTATATCGGATACTGTATGACCAGGGATACGGGGTTTCAGAAGTTTCTGATCCTCCGCGGAGACGGGGGTACAGGAAAATCCAAGGTGATCCATATGGTGGAGGAGATCGTGGGTGCGGATAACTGCAGCGGGGTCAGCCTCCAGGATCTTAATGAGCGTTTTTTCCCGTCCATGCTGTATGGGAAGCTGGTCAATGCATGCGCGGATATCAGTTCTGAGGCCATGATGCAGGTGGATAATATCAAAAAGGCCACTGGAGAGGATATCATGATCTGCGAGAAAAAGAATAAGGATCCGACTCCATTCCGGAGTTACGCCAAATTACTGTTTTCGGCCAATAAGATCCCGCTGAATCTGGATGAAAAATCCAATGCGTTTTACCGGCGCCTTCTGATCCTGTCCATGGAGCATAAGCCATCAGAGGAGGAGAAGGATCTGGAACTGTCGGACAAGCTGCATGCAGAACTGGGGTATTCGGTCTGGATGGCTGTTGGGGCCTTGAAAAAGCTGTATAAGGACGGGAAATTTGTGGAAAGCGCCGGGTGCCGGTCACAGGTTGAAGATCTGTACCGGGCAGCAGATACGGTCAAAGCGTTCGCAGACGAATGTCTTGAGCCAGCGCCGGGGAAAAGGATGGCCCGCACGATGATCTATGACAGCTATAAGGAGTACTGCGACAGCTATGGGCGTAAACCGCACAGCCCTATGATCTTCTACCGGTCCCTGGCAGAAAAGGGATATGCAGAGGGACGGGGGAAGGATGGGCGCTTTTTTAAGGACATTGCCCTGAGGGACGATGGATTTGTATCGGTGGACTAAGCATAGGGTGACAGGTAGGTGACAGGAAAGTGACAGGTTTTATGACAGGTTTAAGAAAATGGGGATGGTCAGAAAAGCCAGTATTTATGCGGGCTGGAGGGATATCCGGAGAAAAAGGTGACAGAAATGACAGGTTTTTCCAAACTCTTTTCACGTGCGTGCGTGTATCTCTAATTTATATTTACCTGTCATTTCTGTCACTATAAAGAAAAAAGAGAAAAAAAGCTAGGAAATACAAGGAAAAATGGATGACAGGTTTTTAAAGGGACCTGTCACCCTCCAGTCATAAAGCTGTCACCAGGAAGGAGAAGAGGATGAATACAGTGATACTGATGGGAAGGCTTACAAGGGATCCGGAGGTCCGTTATACCCAGGGAGAGAAGTCCATGGCTGTGGCCAGATATACACTGGCGGTTGACCGGAGGAGGGCCACGGATTCTGGAGGACAGAACACAGATTTTATAAGCTGTGTAGCCTTTGACCGGGCTGGGGAGTTTGCGGAGAAATACTTCCGTCAGGGCCAGAGGGTGCTGGTCCGGGGCAGGATCCAGACCGGAAGCTATGTGAACCGGGATGGCCAGAAGATCTATACGACGGATGTGGTCATCCTGGAACAGGAGTTTGCAGACAGCCGAAGGGACGGAGGAGGAGGCCGCCGGCCGGAGCCCGCGCAGGATGACGGGTTTATGAATATACCAGACGGTGTTGAGGATGACGGGCTGCCGTTCTGATCGGGCAGAACGCATTTAGGATCCTGGGAGCAGGCAGAAGGAGCGTGGGGAATGAAAAATAAAAACGGAGCCGGGATATGGCTGTGCAGCATCTGCGGAAAGGAGATCACAGGAGATTATGTGGAGATCCGGAGCCGCGGGGGAAAAGAAAGGCATATCCACTATGAATGCATGAGGACGGGAAGACCGGCACAGGAAAAATCTGGAAAATAAACTGGAGGAGGAAGCTGATCCGCGGTAAAAGGGTGGCCACCCGGCGAATGGATTATGCTGGATGAAAGACAGAGGAGACTGGTGGAAGATAATATGGGACTGGCCTGGTATACGGCTGGGATAAGCAGCGTTCCGCTGGAGCTGGAGGAGAAGATATCCCTGTGCTATCTGGGACTGGTGCTGGCGGCAGGGGATTTTGACCCGGACCGGGGGATCCGGTTTGCGACCTTTGCAGTCCCGGTCATGCAGAATAAGATCTTACAGGGACTTAAGCGGGAGAAGAAACACTTTGGTGTGATATCCCTTGAGCAGCCCGCCGGAAAGGAGAATGGAGGAACACTGGCCGATCTGGTGCCGGATCCGGGGCATCCCTTCCGGGATCTGGAAGAGATCCTGGATTTCCAGGATGCGGTTAAAAGGACCGGGAGGGAGCTGTCCGGAAAGAAGCTCCGGCTGTACCAGGAGCTCCTCCGGAACCCGGGACTGGCACAGAAGGAATACGGGGAAAGGATTGGGTGCAGCCAGTCCCTAGTATCAAGATGGATGAAGGAGATAAGACAAAAATTGTGTTTGTAAAGCCGGAGGAAGGAGAAGGAAGAGGATGAAGGTAAGAATATCGATTCCAGGCGCGTATATGGTGAAGGATATGCCTGAGGACAAGGCATGGGAGACTTTCGGGAAACTGGCAGAGATGATACTGATTATCAGCCGGAAGGATAAAGAAGAGGAAGGTGGAGCGGGTCTGGATACCAATTCATCGGATGCGGATCCGCAGGTATCTGTCCGGGTACCTGGAATGGAGATCCATGAAACAGAAGGGGATGCAGATGAGGCCGCCATGGACACTCCGGAAAGCCGGACGGGGCAGAAATATAAGGGATTCATGTACATTCGATGCCCAGAATGCGGGAAAGAGAAGAGTTTTTTTACCAGACAGGAAACAGATCATTATCATTGTGATGCCTGTGGAGCCCGTCGGATTTTTGAAAAGCCCTTGAAGGAGCTGAGGCTGGAATGTGAGTGTGGGACAAGGCTGCGATATTTTACAAATCTGGAAGAACCTCTGTTTGATATTAACTGCTTCAGATGCGGATCTCCGGTGACTGTCTCGTGGAATGGGAAAAAGAAGATGTATATGACGGTTTAGAGGAGGGCAGATGGAAGAGGATGAGCAGGAGGGGGAACCATTGAAAATCCGGAGTATTGCAGAAGCGAAAAAGAAGATTAAGATCGGGTCAAAGGTTATGATAACGACCCAGAAGGCATGCGCCAAAGACTCATTTGGGGCAGTTAAGACCGGGATCCCGAGACAAGCGGTTGTTATTGGCATTTATGAGTATTTTGTCCATGTACAGCTGGAGAGCGGAGTATGTGAGAGCGTGATGTGGATGGATCTGATCAATGCCAGGGAATAGGTACAGGAGGGAAGAAATATGTTTGTGAAACAGATTGATATGGCAAAAGCCCTGGAACTGGCGGCGAAGGGGATGGAGATCAAGGTCCTGGCCCCGATCGGCCAGGAAGGCGGCTGGGAGAACCTGGTCCCGGATACTCTCCAGCACATGCTTGAGGGAGTGATGTTCTTCCGGCAGGAACCGGCCCTGGAGAAGGAGATCCTTCCGGCGGTTTCCGGAGATGCGCCGGAGCCACCAGTGGAAAAGACTCTGTCGGACCTCACGAAGGAACTGAAGCAGGCCAGACCGGCGGCAAAGGGAAAGCTGGATGTGGACATCGGGAAAATGAAGGCCCTGCGGGAGGCCGGATGGAGCTACGCGAAGATCGCGGATGAGATGCGGATCAGCGAAGGGAGCGTATATAACTATCTCAAGCGGGCAGAGGAGGAAGAGCGATGAAAAATAAAGAGGGTTACCCGGATCCGACCGCGGGCAGAGCGGTCCGGGAGGCCGACCGGCCGCCGGAGAACGTGGTCATGTTCCGGCGGATGATCAAGTCAATGTGTACGATCTTCCACCTTCGGATCCTGGGCAAGGTGACGATCGTGGATGAGAAAGGACGGCGGTGGTGATGACGAGAGCGGAGAGGAGGCGTCTGGAAAAGGCAGGGGCCAGGAAGGAGCCGGTCTACACGCTGACCCAGACCCAGATCAATGAGATCAGGAAGCAGGCGGTCCTGGAGCGCAAGGAGGAACTTAAGGCCAGCATATCCAGAGAGATCGACGAGCGGATCCAGAAGGAGTGGGCTGCGCGCGAGG
The DNA here is from genome assembly GCF_025567195.1 of Alitiscatomonas aceti. Taxonomy (NCBI): domain Bacteria; kingdom Bacillati; phylum Bacillota; class Clostridia; order Lachnospirales; family Lachnospiraceae; genus Alitiscatomonas; species Alitiscatomonas aceti. Next base: position 16,651 of record NZ_JAOQJF010000043.1, read on the forward strand.
CGGCGCTGACAGGAGAAACAGACGAGGAGCAGATCCTAAAGGTCCTGTGCCTTCTCCTGGCGGTGCCAGCCAAGGTCCTCTGTGAAAAATTCCGTTGGAAACCGATTGAGGATGAGAATGACCGGAGGTCACGGCTTTTACAGTTTTCCGAAGCTGTGGTGAAAGAGGTCAACCGGACATTTGAAAACGACAATGCGGACATCCGGGCAATCGGTGAGGAAGTATATGAGAAATACGGAGTGAGATTTGAAGTGAGGTGAGGCCGTTGGACCAGAGCGTCTTAGTCCAATACAGCGAGGTTATGGAGGAGATCAGGGATTTAAGGGAGAGGATCCGGAAGCTGGACCGGTTTTTATCGGATCCGCCGGTGGTTTCGGATACAGTCCGGGGAACCAGGAAGGACGGGACCATCGGTCCGATCAAGATCACGGGGATCCCGGTACCGGAGTACAGCCGGAAGGAAAAGATCCGGGAACGGTACAGGGAGATGCTGGAAGAGAAGGAGGCAGAGCTCCTGGAGCTGACCTGCAAGGCAGAAGAGTACATAGAGTCGATCCCGAAGGCAGAGATCCGGATCATGTTCCGGCTGTATTACATCGACGGGCTTACCTGGGAGCAGGTGGCCAGGCAGATGAATCGGGCATTTCCGAAAAAGAGGATTTCTTATACTGCGGACAGCTGCCGGATGCGGGCGAAAAGATTTTTTGAAAAATTTTAAAAATGTTCGCCAATGTTCGGTAAAAACGTGGTAGTCTATAGACTGGGAGCCGGAGGCGGAGAGCTGCCGGCCCCATCGTCCTCATCCAAGTACTTATCCCCGTAAGCCCGTCCATCCCAGGCGGGCATTGACGGAACATCTTCCCGGACGGGAGGAAGCGTGAGCCGTAAAACCGAGCCGCAGGTTCGAGCCCTGATGTTCCGATGTTATCACAACCTCCTATTCAATATATCCTGGGTGGTCATCGTGCCGCCTGGGGAACTAAAAACCTGAGGGGAATCGAACCCCTGTCCACATGGAGACATCCTCGAAAGAGGGTGTCTTTTTCGTGTAGAAAATTAGGCACTAAACTTGTGAAATATTGCAACTTGCAAAAGACGAACAAATGTTCTATAATAAAAACAAGGAGTATTACAAATAATGATAGTATAGAAAATTTAGAAACATGACAGAAATAATACACAAACTTCAACAAAAAATATGGTAAACCCCCAGAATCTGATGTATGATAAATAAAAATATTAAATTAGGGGGGACTAGAGATGGAATACAAAAGAAACGTTCGTTTTGAGTATTTTCAAATTTGGGTAAATAAAATTTCGCCTGAAGGAAAGAAGAGTGGAAAAAGTGAATTATTTAATTTGGTAGACTGGATCGATAAAATAAAAAGGGACGGATTAGAACAAAAATCCTTGGATATTGGCAGTGCAAAAGCAAGAATAGATTGCTGTAAGTATGATAAAGGTACAGACACTTGGGCGATTAGGTTCATGCGATTAAGAGATACGAATGTACCGTCAAAAGTAAAAGATAATCACGAAGCAGAGGTCATTGAATTAGATGATGGTGAATATTTTGGTGAAGATATAACTATGATTTACGAAAAGAAGAGTGGAATCGCTATGATTCAATGTAACCGTTTTTCGCTTGGTATCTCAAAAATTGAGGAGCTTTTATGGAAAACTTATGGGGAAAATGATATTTTTATAAGTATCGTTCCAATTGCTGATACAAAGGACAAAAAATATTCCAACAAAAATAATTATAAAACATTTGAAATAACTTTTGCTAATATTCAAAAATGGAAACCGGAAAAAAGCAAAGCTTGTTCTTTTAATAGTTTCATGGATCTGGTAAAGAAATTTGATGGTTATATCGGAAAAGTATCAATTAGCTTAGGACATAGCAAAGAAGATACACTTTGCCGAGATGAATCAGTGGAGTTTATAAAAGATTTACAAGAAAATAGAGAGTATGTTAGAAGTGCAAAAGTTAAATGGCAGAAAAATGATGGGACCGGTGATGATAGTAATGATGTGGAAATAATAAACCTATTTGATAATATTTTTCAAGATATCGTTCCTTTTACGATTATGAGCAAAGAGGCATTGGATTTTAACACGGTTGTTGCTGAAATGGAATATTGCTTTTCAAAGAAAAAGAGTGAGCTGTATGCGGCTATTCAATATAGGGCGGAGTGATGTAAGTGAAGGAAAGAGGTAAGTATATCTTTGAGAGATCTTATCCATATATATTTTCTTTTATAGTGTGTGTTTTTTCATACCGGCGGGAATTTATAGATAAGGATCAAGCAGGTCTACAAGAAATATTGAGTTCAGCACTTACGGTAGCATCACTAATTATTGGATTTATAGGCGCAGTTTTACCAATAATTATAGCAATGAAAAGTGAATCAAAGTATGTAAGAGAGGTATTTCTAAAAGATAAAAGTCATTTATTTACTAAATATGTTCGTGCCACAGTAATATTAGGATTTACACTGATTAGCACAACATTTATTTTATACTTTGATAGTCGTTTGGGTGATTTAAAGATATATGTAATGTATACATGGCTGTATTCTTTGATCACGTTTTTATTGAGTACATATCGCTGCATTTCGATTATTTTGAAGTTGATGTTTTCAGATACAGGAGAGGAACGAGAAAACTTTTACAAACAGAATGCGACTAAGAGTTTGCAAGAACAGAAGTTAGAGAATGAAAACAGAATGGAAGAATAAGGAATGCTGTCATAATTCGGGCATTCTAGAAGAGTTTTTGAGTAAATTAGAAATTTGCTTGATATTTTTTATGATGAACTAAGAAATTAGGAGGGGAGGATATAGATATTAATTGAGGTTGTAATCTCCATATTTTCTCAAAGCTATATGAGTAGCGGAGAGGACCAAGAGTTCCTTTCTTATGGTATAGGTTAGCAGCTCCATTTACTTGCCAGAGAAATAAGAGGCGAAAGCCGGAAAAAGAAAAAGTCCAATAGCAAAATCAAAGCTTGGCTGGCTGAATTGCTAAAGGACTTGATCGTAGCGGTAACCGCTGCGATAGTTGCAAAGCTACTTGAGTAGCGGAGAGGGGCGAAAGCCCTTCTCTTAACTATAGTATAACATACTCATCTGTAAAAAACAATATGAAGGATCTGATAAGACTTGCACTGATTTTTCTTGCCGCGATTTATCTTGGAAAAGCGGTATACTGTTCATTACGGCTTCTCGGGGAAGTCTGGAAGGAGCGTAGATCATGCCAGTAGGAAATCCCCGTTTTCCGTCGTAGTACTAGGAAAGTTCCGTCGTTTTCTTCTCGTCATTTTTTTATCTCTTTTCCTGCATCTCGATTTTTCCTTTATTTACAGCAAATTTTCAATGCCCTTTTGGGGCTTTTTTT
>NZ_JAOQJF010000044.1:0-18243 GCF_025567195.1 Alitiscatomonas aceti
TATCGTACACCATACGAAGCCCGGATGGCAGCGTAACTGATTCATGATATTTTTTAGCCACAAGTGTTACAAAAATGCTTGACCACAACAAGGCAAGTTCCTTTGCTTTCCAATGTTCCATTCCCAATGCTTTCAGCATTCGATACTTTGTTTTAATTTTCTTCCATTGTTTCCAATAGACTGCTCGAATCCTACGCCTTGCCCATTCGTCCGTTGTTCTGAGAAGTTCTTTCATATCTGCAAGTCTAAAGTATTCCACCCATCCTCGCACATACTCCTGGTATTTCCTTTCTCGTTCTGCATTACTAATGCCTTTATTTCTATCAGTAAGCTCTCTGATTTTATTTCTCATCTTGATTACCGATTTTTGATGTACTCTGAATCTGCATTTGCCTTTGTATCTATAAAAGGTATAACCGAGATACTTGACTTTACTGATATGAGCCACCTCTGTTTTCTTCCTATTTACCTTTAGGAAAAGTTTTCCTTCAATAAACGGTATGATATTTTTCAAGGTTCTTTCTGCACTCTTTCTGCTCTTACAGAAAATCATACAATCATCTGCATAACGGACAAATCTATGTCCTCTACGCTCAAGTTCCTTGTCCAACTCATTTAGCATTATGTTACTAAGCAACGGACTCAATGGTCCACCTTGGGGCATTCCGATTTCTGTACGCTCAAACTTCCCGTTTGCTATAACTCCCGCATTCAGGTATTTGTGTATCAATGAAATCACTCTGCCGTCTTTGATGGTTCGTGACAACACCTCGATTAACTTACTCTGACATACGGTATCAAAGAACTTTTCTAAGTCCATATCCACTACATATACATAGCCGTCATTTACGTTCTTTTGGCATTGTCTTAGGGCATCGTGTGCCCCTCTTTTCGGTCTGAAACCAAAACTGTTCTCTGAGAACTGCTCCTCAAAGATTGGCGAGAGTTCCTGTGCGATTGCCTGTTGAATCACTCTATCGACAACCGTAGGTACTCCCAGCTTTCTGTACTCGCCTTTTGTCTCTTTGGGTATTTCTACCCTTCGAACTGGGTTGGGTTTATATTTCCCTCCCCTTATCTCTTGGATTAAGGTTTCTTGGTTTTCTCTAAGGAAGGGCAGAAGTTCATCCACCTGCATACCATCGATTCCGCCTTTGCCTCTGTTTCTTTTGACTTGCTTATAGGCATTGTTAAGATTATCTTTCCGCAAAATCAATTCCAAAAGATTGTTCGTCCAATAGTCTGTGATGACACCGCTCTTTTCAGTAATCTTAGAGTAGTCGAACACTTCTGCATACTCTCTCTGTTCCGCAGGTACCATTTGCAGATAGTCCTCTATATGAAGTTGTCTGTTCTTAAATCTACTTTCAGTTACATTCATTGCTTGTGCCTCCTAAAGTTCAGCCCTTCGCCGATGTTTGCAACCATCGGTTTACTATGGCTTCTGCTGACTTCTCGCCATTCGTTGTTACTGACGGATTTCATACTCTGTTTCCATCCGCTGACGAGACCTCCCTTGGTACCACACGTCACTTTCTCTCCATATATCTGCCACATATACTATAGTTAATTCCGAGTAGTTATTGGACTTTAGTTTGTTGTGCAACCTTATCCTTAACTATAGCCTCATGTGATTTCTGTTCGTCAGACCAGAGATTTGCCTCCACCTTCCTTCAGATTCGCAGTCACCCACGACACCCTTGGTCTTGGCTGTATCCTTCCCACTACTAGGGCAGATTAGGGACTTTCACCCATTAGCGACGTGCGCCGCAAGGCGCACACAAAAAAAGCGCCCCCGGATCCCTCCGGGAAGCGCTTTTTCCATATTTATCTTACTGTCCGGACGGCCCGCCCGTGTTTCCCTGGGGCAGGGTCATGTCCGCCGGAGACGACGGGGCGGCCTGGGAAGGCTCGTTCCCCCTGGTGGGCGATACGATGATCACCGACGTGTTGTTTTCCGTGCTCTGGACCGTGGCCTCGCCAGCCGGTCCTCCTCCCGCCGGGGAAGAGGGCTGTGAAGGCTCGCGGCCTGCCGTGGTAGCCTCGGTCACAGACTCACTTTCAAAGCCCGGACCATAATTTTCACTGGGCCTTGTGACGTCCAGAGGACTCTGGGGACGGCTGGGCTCTTCCGGAAGGCTGCCGGTGGATTCATGGGCCGGACCCGACGGACGCACCGGGTTTCCTTCACTGTCCGTGGCCTGGCTCTCCCAGCCTCCGGCGTGCATACCAGACTCACCGGAGGAGCCGGATTCACCCTCAGAGGACTCCAGCGTCTCTCCTTCAGAGGTCTCTCCCTCTGAGCCTGAGCTGCTTTCTGCGCTCTCATCTGCGGTGCTGCTCTCTGCGCTTTCCGTCTCGGGAGCCGCCGTGGTGGTGGGCTTGGGAACGTATCCCTTATCTGTGGCCACGTGGCCGATCTCCTCGCCTGCTTTATGAAGGCCGCTGACATCGGAGATCTTCTTGCTGATGGTCTGGACCGTACTGGAGGGCGTATAGTCCTCCTCGCCGAATAAGAAGCTGTGGAGGCTGGTCACATTGCTCACCAGAGTCTGGGGGATCACGCAGGCCAGACGGTTCTTTCCGATCTTCACCCGCTCCTCTCCCCTGGCCGCCGGGAAGCCCATGGTCTCGCCCAGGTGGTATTTGGTCACATTCTTCACCATAGCGAGAACGTCATTGGTCTCAATATTCGTCTCGCACATGGCCGCCATGTTGCCCACAAGGCTGTTTAAGGTAGCCAGATCTGACTTTACAGCCTTCTCAAAGGCCTTCTGGATCACCAGGCGCTGACGCTCTGTACGGGCGTAGTCGCTGTCCATGAGACGGAGACGGCCGTAAGCCACGGCCTGGACGCCGTCCATATGGTGCATACCCGGCTTCTTGATCTGTACGGAACCGATGCCGGTACCCTTTACAGTCTCTGTAATGAAGGCGTTGATATAGTAGTGCTCAGCCTTGCTGATCTCAATGTCCACGCCGCCCAGGATATTGATCCCTGTGGCCACGGCCTTCCAGTTAAAGGTCACATACTGAGTGATATTCAGATCCAGGTTTTTATTGATGGCCTTGATGGCCTGCTGGGGGCCGCCCTCGGCGTAGGCCGCGTTGATCTTATTATATACGTTCCTGTCGTTGATGTTCAGATACGTATCCCTGTATACGGACACCAGCTTGATCTCTCCGGTCTTCCGGTCAATGTTGGCGATCATGATCACATCCGACTGGTTTCCCTTGCCGGTGGAATTGTCCCTGGAGTCCACGCCGAAGATGGCGATGGTCCAGAAGCCCTCCTCCATCTTGTCCCTGGTCTCCTGGGAAAGCTCCAGGTTTGTCACATCCGACTTATCGAAGTCGCTCTTGTTGGCGATGTCCATATGGTGGTCCAGATAGGCGTAGGCCGCGCCCAGGATCACGGCGACCAGCGCCAGGATCCCCACAAGGACCCCGATGATGATCTTTTTCTTCTGGGAATTTTTCCGCCGTCTGTGGCTGTTATGGCCGTGGCTGCTGTGGCTGTGGCCCGGTCCTGCGGAGGCCGCCCGGCTCCTGCTGGCCCGGCTTCCCGGCTCCGCAGTGGCGCTCCAGAGATCCGCAGAGCTTCCTCTGGACTCCCTTTCGTGTACCGTGCTTTCACGCCTCCGGCTCTTTCTTGCCCGGGAGCGCTCTAATTCGTCTTCATAATTCATTTTTCTGTCCTCGTTTAATATGCGTTTTTATTGATAAATCCCTTAAATACCGTTAAAAACATGATCTTGAAATCAAAACCCAGGGTCCAGTTTTCGATATAGTAGAGATCGTGCTCGATCCTTTTGATGATCGACGTATCCCCCCGGTATCCGTTGACCTGGGCCCAGCCCGTAAGACCGGGACGTACCTGGTGCTTGATCATGTATCTGGGGATTTCCTCCTTAAATTTCTCAACAAAAAACGGCCGTTCCGGTCTGGGGCCCACAAGACTCATATCTCCCATAAGGATATTAAAAAACTGGGGAGTCTCATCGATGCTTGTCCTCCGGATGATCTTTCCGACTGTGGTTACCCGGGAATCCCCCGGAGTTGTCCAGCGGCTTTTTTCCTTGCCTGGATCCTGGACGGTCATGGAACGGAACTTGTACATCTTAAAGGGCCGGTTATGGAGCCCCACCCGTTCCTGACAGAAAATAATGGGCCCCGGCGACGTGAGCTTGATGGCAATGGCTGTCACCAGCATGATGGGGGAAAACAGGATGATCCCCACCAGGGAGCCGAAAATATCCACCGCCCGCTTCACCATGGCGTTGGGAAGGCTGTTTAAGGGCACATGGCGGATGTGGATGATCGGAAGACCCTGGAGGTCTTCCATATAGGGGATCGTGGGAATGATATTCCCGTAATCCGGGATAAATTTCGTGTGGACCCCGGCCTTTTCACATAGGGCCACGATCCGTCTGAGCTTTTCGTATTCTCCCAGGCTCAGGGTAATGGCGATCTCATCCAGGGAGTTCTGCTCCAGGATATACTCCAGATCGTCGATGGTACCTATGATCTTCACGCCGTCGTACTGGCTGCCCCGTTCCCGGTTGTCATCCAGGATCCCGCGGATGTTGTAGCCCCACTGGGGATTGGACTTTACCCGGTCCACAAAGCCCTCGGCCGCACCGGAATATCCCACCAGAAGGATGTGCTTCTGGTTATAGCCCCTGGTCCGCATGGACCGGAGCACCATACGGATCGCATTGCGCTCCGCAGTGATCAGCAGAACATTGATCCCATAAAAATAGACGACCAGACGCTGGGAAAAGTTGAACAGATGCGGCTCTTTTCTTCCAAAATACAGCACCAGTCCAAAGATCAGAAGACCAATGGTGTTGGCCTTTAAGATCTTTCCGAATTCATTTCTCCGTCCCAGGACCCGTTTGGGGGCGTAAAGATTAAAGAATGAATATAAAAGCAGATAACCTGGGACGATCACAATGAGCGCGCCCAGGTAAAATTCCATCTCCAGGGTCTTCTTTCCCAGCTGCCTTGCCCATCCGCTTCCGATGACGATGTACCATGCCAGAAGGTAGGAAACCACCGTCACCAGTGCGTCCAGGACCACATGCAGCCGGTTCAGGCCCGACTGATTATCCTTGATCATATTGTTCACCGATCCCTGTAATCACATGACTGCCCCGCAATTATCAACAGTATAGCATGAACGGGGAGCCATTTCCTATAAACGATTTCTTAAGAATGTCTAAGATTTTTGGAAAAACGTCATTTTCTTTTGGCTGCCTGACGTCTGAGGAACTCGTAAACGTAAAGCCCGGTGCCGCAGATCATCTCAAACTGGACCTTAAGCTCCGCACCAAAACGCTTCAAAAGCCCCGGCACCCGGCAGCATTGTTTTCTGGTACGGATCCCTTCCTTCAGACCGGAAACATAATCCCCGCCAAATCCGTTTTTCACAAAAAACAGATATTTCACGAAAATTCCAGCCAGCAGGAACGGCGCATTTAAGAGGATCTGCCAGCCCGGCATATTTTTATAATTTAAATAGATGCAGTTTCTGGCCGCCAGGCGGACCTTAAAGGAATTATATCTGGAGCCGCTGGTACCGCTGCCCACATGATATACTGCTGCATCCGGACAGTAAACGTTGTCATAGCCGTAGAGCTTTGCCCTCCAGCCCACGTCGATATCTTCCAGGTAGGCAAAATGCAGCTCGTCAAAGAGGCCGATCTCATCAAACACAGCACGGCGGTAAATGGCCGCTCCGGCACAGGCGCTGAAGACCCGGCAGGACTTCTGGTAAAGGTTTACAGAACGGCCCACACCTCTCTGATACGCCCAGCCCAGGATACTGTACATGTCTCCGGCATCGTCCAGAAGCTCCGGATGATACATCTGGATCATCCGGCTGCTAACGGAAAAGATCTTCGGCGACTGGTCCATGGCCCGCTCCATGGCCGCCACAAATCCCGGCTCCACCCGGGTATCGTTGTTCAAAAGAAGCACATAGGGCGTGTCCGCCGCCCGGATCCCCGTATTGACTGCGCCGGAAAACCCTGTATTTTCCTTAAGGAAAATCGACGGGACCCGGTGCTCCTTAAGCCACTCCACACTGCCGTCTGTGGAACCGTTGTCCACCACCAGGACCTTGAAGTCCCTGACGATCTGCTCCTTTAAGGACTCAAAGCACGGTTCCATGAAGGAAAGCCCGTTGTAATTGGGAATGATGATGGTTGTCTTTATCTCCATATTGTCCTTTCTGTCCGCTGGTCTCCAAAAATTCCCGCTACTCTGCGGATTCCGGCAGCTCCAGCTTATACGGCTCTCCGATCTTCTCCTTTTTCAGATCCCGCAGGGAAAAATCAGATTTCCGCAGGGTCAGATTGGGATTATAGTACGGATCCCCGTTTTTCAGGATCTCCGGCCATCTCCTGGCAAAGACGGCCACCTCCCGGTTGAATCTGGCCACCTTCTCCGGCGTATCCTCCAGGCCCCGGGACTTGGACTCGTAATGGTGCAGCACCGCGTAGGGAGCGTATACCACCAGCTTTCCCTGTTCCCGCACCTTCATGCAGTAATCGATATCATTGAAGGCCACAGCCAGCTCCTCGGTAAAGCCTCCCACCGCCTCAAACACTGATTTTTTACTCATCATACAGGCCGCGGTGACGGCGCTGTAATCCTGGGCGCACATGGCCCGGTGGAAATAGCTGTTCTCTGCCTTGTGGAGGCCGATGAAGGTATGGCCGGCGATGCCGCCGAAGCCGATGACCACGCCGGCGTGCTGGATCGTGTCGTCCTCATAAAGGAGTCTGGCTCCCACGATCCCCACGTCATCCCGCTGGCAGAAGCCCAGCATCTCCTCCACAAAGTTCTCTGCGATCATCCCGATGTCGTTGTTCATGAACAGGAGGTATTCTCCCTTTGCAAAGGCCACGCCGAAATTGTTGATGGCGGAATAGTTGAACTCCCGCTCCCAGCGCACCACATGGACATTGGAAAACTCCTTCTGGATCTCCTCATAATACTGGAAGGTCTCCGGCTCTGTGCTGTTATTTTCCACCACGATAAACTCCAGGTTCTTATACGTCCCCTTCTGGAGCATGGGACGGATACAGGCGTCCAGGTCTGCCCGGTGATCCTTATTGGGGATGATCACCGATACCAGGGGCTCTCCGTCCAGCTGGAACGTGGTGTGATAGATCCCGTAATCCACACCCTTTTCTACCTTTTCCGCTTTTATCCCCATCCGCTCATAATGGGCCATGATGGCGCGGGCTCCGGCCTCAAAGGCATAGAGCTTGCTCTCCGGGTTGCTGGCTGTGGAATCCTGGTGACAGCGCCAGTGGTATAAGACCATGGGGATGTGGACGATCCGCTCTGCCTGCTCCGTACAGCGGAAAATGAAATCATAATCCTGGGCCCCGTCAAACTCCTGGCGGAAGCCCCCGGTCTTTTCCACCAGTTCCCTCTTTGCCAAGAACAGGTGGCAGATATAGTTGACGCTGGTTAAAAGGTCCGGGTTGAAATCCGGCTTGAAATGGGGATCGAACAAGGCCCCGCCGTCCATATCCAGCTTGTCCTCGTCGGAATAGAGCACATCTGCCCCTGGATTTTCGTTCACCGCCTTCGCACACTCATACAGGGCGTTTTCTGTTACGATATCGTCATGGTCCGCCAGGACGATGTAATCTCCCTCTGCCATCTCCAGGGCCGCGTTGGTGTTTCCGGAGATGCCCAGGTTCTCTCCCAGGACCTGATACCGGATCCGGGAGTCCTTCCTGGCATATGCCTTTAAGATCCGCTCCACGCTCTCTCCGGCCGGACTTCCGTCGGCGATGCAGAGCTCCCAGTTTCCATAGGTCTGGGCCAGGATGGAGTCCAGCATTTCCTTCAGATATTTTTCCGGAGTCTTATAAACGGGGATCACAATGGAAAACTTCGGCATATACGGGAATACGGCCTTCCGCTGGGCCTCCAGCTCCTCTGCTGAGGGCTTTGTCAGCTCCTGCCACTCGCTGTAATCATAATCGCTGTCGATCCCCTGGAGCTTATGCTTTGATTTCACGATCAGGGCCTTTAATCCGTTTTCCTTAAAGAAATCCCAGGCCACATGGACCGTTTCCATGTTCATCAGATCCAGGATCTTCTGGCGTCTCTTGTGGGCCACGCTGGAGCGCTTTGCGATCAGCTCCTCGTTATACCTTACCCGGGCCTTCCTTCCGTCGCCGCTGATGACCAGATAATAGTCCCGTCCTCTCTCATAGGGAAACTGGATGTCAAAGCCCAGGTCCTGGTCCACGGTCTTTTTAAAGTAGATCTGGCTCACGTCGTCCCGCCTGGTGGACACGTATTTGAAATCCAGGGGCCTGTGGTCCCCGTCCTCTACCTCATATGTGATCTTCGATTCCGGCGTTTTTCCTATGGCCCATCCGTTGAGCTGGATGGCGTTCTCGCGGATACGCACCACGTCTACGCTATATTTCATATTACTCCTCTGATCCTGCTTCCCCGTCCTGTCCGCCGCCGAAGTTGATCCGCTCCTCCTCGATCACCAGAGGACGGTGCATGACGCGGGTGTTGATGCTCATGATATATTCGCCCAGAAGGCCAATGAAAAAGATCTGTACCGATCCCAGGAAGCACACGCCGATGAGAAGCGGCGCCATGCCGGCAGCAAAACGATCCCAGTATAACAGCTTCATCACCAGGTAGATGATGCCGATAACGAAGCTTGCAGCCGCACAGAACCCGCCAAAGAACGTCGCCAGCCGCAGCCCTGCCTTCGTATAAGAAGTGAAGCTCAGCATGGCCGCATCAAACAGGCGGTAAAAATTGTTATGGGTCTTTCCGGCCCGGCGCTTCGGCTGTTCGTAGGGGATCTCCTTCCGCTTAAAGCCCAGCTCCGCCACGATGCCGCGCAAAAACGGCGTCGGGTCGTCCAGGTTCCTTAACACCTCAATGAACTGGCGGTCGTAAAGGCCGGAGCCGGTGAAGTGCTCGATCTGCTCCACGTCAGAAAGACGGCGGATCAGCTTATAGTAGCAGCTCCTGAGCCAGTACATGAACGGATTTTCCTTGCTGCTGGTCTTGATGCCGATGACGATCTTATAGCCGTTCTCCCACTCATGGACATACTGGGGGATCAGCTCCACCGGATCCTGGAAGTCGGCCACCATGGAGATCACGCAGTCGCCTGTCACCTGGAGGATCCCATAATACGGCGAATTGAACTGACCGAAATTCCGGGCATTGAAAATAGCCTTGATCTTCGGGTTCTTTTTGCACAGCTCCCGCAGAAGAGGTCTTGTGCTGTCCGTGGAGTCGTTGTCAATGAACACCAGCTCATAGTCGTACATGGGAAGTTCGCGGGTAATGATGTCGATGACGGCATCGCTGATGGGTCCCACGTTTTCTTCTTCGTTGTAGCATGGGATCAATACGCTGATTTTTTTCATTTTGTGTCTGTCTCTTTCTTTTACTCGGCGTTTCGCCGTTTAGTACCTTTAGCTTTTATCATTGTATCCAAAAAAAAGGATTTGTCAATATTTATCGGCTTTCCAGGGTCTTTTTTATCCCTTCTCCAAAGGCCGTCTCCGGTTTCCAGCCGGTGATCCGGCAGATCTTTCCAATATCCGGGATCAGATTAACGGCCCCTTCGGCGTTCTCCTTCCTGTCTCCGTACAGGCAGTTTCCGCCTCCTTTGCAGAGCCTGTGGATCTCCTCCACGAACTCTTTTAATGGCCTGGTATCGTCCCCGGCCACGTTAAAGACCGGATTTCCGAGTCCCTCAAAGGCCGCTTCCGGCGTCTCCAAAAGCGCCCGCACCGCCTTTGCCAGATCGGTAATGTAAATAAAATTCCATTTCTGGGTGCAGGCCCCCAGAGAAAGGGCCGCATTTCCAGTAAAGGCGTCCAGGCAGGATTCCACCAGCGTCCACGGATGGTCGCCAGGACCGTAGGCACTGAAGATCCTAAGGTGGATATAGCGCATCCCCAGTTCCTTACAGAGCGCCTCTCCCTGTCTCCGCATCCGGAGCTTGGCTTCTCCATAGGCCGATCTGGGCGCGCATTCCGTTTCCTCCGTCATCCTGGTCTGATGCATTCCGTACTCCGCCTGGGAGCCGGAAAACAGGAACCGCCGGCAGCCCAGCGCCTTTGCAGCCCGGACCGTATTCAGGGAGGCCCGCAGATTTTCCTCCTGGAGCTGCTCCCCAGTCCTGGCCCCGCTTCCGGATCCGCCCCAGCCAAAATGACAGAAGGCGTCGCAGGAGCCCTGGATCTTCTCTGTCAGAAGCTCCGGGGCGGAAAGGTCATTTTCCACAATGTGCAGACGCCCCTCCCTTAAGGCATTTTTCCCGGCTTCCTGGCCGGTCAGTGTCTCCAGCTTCCTGGAGGACGGACGGACCACGGCGTACACCTCATGGCCGTTTTCTAAAAGTTCCTGAATGGCAGCGGCGCCAACAAAACTTGTGGCGCCGGTGATAACGATTCTCATATACTTCTCCTAATGGGGCTTTACTGGGGCTTGATCATGGGAATGATCATGTTTTCTGCCAGTTCCTCTTCCGGAAGGAAGGGAGCCAGATCCTCCAGGGGTACGGAGACCATGGTTCCGTCCGGCAGCATCTTGGCCGCCGCCTTGGGTTCAAAGTTCTGCTCCATATCCACAAAGATCTCGCAGATCACAGGACCGTCCGTAGCCAGGGTCTGCTCCACGGCTTCTCCCAGCTGGGAATTGTGATGGGCGGCCACGTATGGATATCCGTATGCCCAGGCCAGCTTCTCCATGGACGGGAAGCTTAAGTCTCCGCTGTCCACGCCGATGCCCACCAACGGCTCATGGAAGTGGGTCTTCTGGGTCTGGCGGATGGAATGATAGCCGCCGTTGTTGATCAGGAAGATCTTAATGGGCAGATGATTGTGGATGATGGTCTGCAGCTCCTGCAGGTTCATCTGGATGCTGCCGTCGCCGGTCACCAGGATAATATCCTTTGTATGGTCTGCCAGACAGGCGCCGATGGCCGCCGGAAGGTCGTAGCCCATGGAAGCGATGGCAGAGTTGCTGATGAACCGCTGCCCCTTCTTCATCTCGTAGGCATGACCGCCCACCACGCAGGGGGAACCGTTTCCGACCACAGTGATCTGATCCTCCTCGGCTCTTCTGCTGATCTCCTTGATGGCGGCATAGATGTTGGCCGGCTTATCGTCTCCGGCTTCATAGTGCTTCGGAAGCACCACCGGATATTTCTCCTTCCACTGCTGGCATCGGGAGATCCACCAGTCCACAGCTTCCTTATCTTTGGGGCCTCCGTCTGCGGACACAGCCTCTACCTCCAGGACCATTTCCATCTTCTCCAGGAGATCCCTTACATCGGCATGGACCGGCATATCCACATGGACTGTGGGCTTCTTTAATTCCTCTGCATCGATATCATTATAGATCACATAGGCTTCCCGTGCCCAGGTCGGGTAATTGTAGCCCACCTGGCGGATGGAAAGACGGCTTCCCAGGGACAGGAGAAGATCACAGTTCTGTACGGCAAAGTTTCCGGGACGGTCGCCCATATGGCCCGCCCGGCCCACATAAAGGGGATGGGAGTCGTACATGCAGTCCAGGCTGTTCCAGCCGGTGACCACCGGGATCCCCAGCATTTCAACCACTCTCTGGAATACGTCAAAGGCCTTTCCGATACGGATGCCGTTTCCGGCATTGATCACAGGACGCTTGGCCTCTCTCACCTTTTTCACGATCTCTCTGGCCAGATCCAGGGATACGGACGGCGGAAGCAGCTCTCTCTTTTCACCTTTTCCAGTCTCGTCCTCGGGGATCATAGCAGGTTTTCCCTGGATCAGCTTTCCTGCACAGAGACCGCAGCCGTCGCAGCCGGAGCCATGGACGGACCAGCCGGTGCCGCCTGCCTCGTAATCGTTTTTATCAAAGCCTAAAAGCTCCTCTGTCTCCACATATGCTCCCTGGACGTTTAAGGGGATATCCAGCCAGCAGGGACCGGGTCTTCCGGTCTGGGCCAGATACAGGGCCTTTTCCAGGCAGAAGCGGATCCGCATGGGATCGATGACCATTTCACAATATTTTGTCATGCAGTCAATGGCCTTTGTGATCTCAAACTCCTGGTCTCCCAGTGCGCGGATCCCAAGGCCTGTGCTCCTGGCTGTGGTATCGTAGCGGACCTGTCCGGACAGGATCAGCATGGGGATGGAATCCAGCCAGCCGCCCACCACGCCGGTGATGGCGTTGGTCCCGCCTGGTCCTGTGGTCACGCAGACCGCAGCGATCTTATTGTGGATCCTGGCGTAGCATTCCGCCGCAATGGCACACGCCTGCTCATGGTGGTTAAAGGTGCAGTGGAGGCCCGGCTCATGGCCCAGGCCGTCGTCCAGATGCATGGCCCCGCCTCCGGTGACCATGAATACATCGGAAATCCCCTCATCCACCAGCTTCCTTGCAATGTAGTCGGAAACTTTCATTCTCATAAAAACGTATACTCCTCTCCAGCGCACTGCGCCTGTACATGATATACCTGTTCCTTCAGACACGTGGTACAATGTCTTCTTTTCCTTCAGACATTGTACTGCATCGGCACGATGCAGCACCCCTCCGGGGGATCTGTGCGCCCGGATTTCTGCGGCGAACGCAGAAACCGATATGCGCCGTGGTACAATGTCTTCTTTTCCTTCAGACATTGTACCACATCACTCCCGTCCAGTCCAGTCATTCATTGCAGGGGCTCCCGGTATCTGTCACAGACTGGCAGCTCTGCCAGCAACCCTCACTGGATTTCTCCCATAAACCGCTGTTATAATCACCGCGTAAGGAACAACCGCCCGCATTTTCTGGTGCGGACCACAAAAAGGAGAGAATCGATTATGAAAAAACAGACAAAATATTTTGCAGTTCTGTCTGCCGCTGCCATTATGGCCCTGACCCCTGCCTTTTCCGGCCTGGACCACACAGGCAGGGTACTGGCCGCTTCTTATGGCTGGACTGAGGAAAACGGCCAGCTGGCCTACTACGATGAGGACGGGTATCTCACCACGGATTCCTGGAGAAAGAACGGAGACGACTGGTATTATCTGGACGAGGAGGGCTCCATCGCCAGAAACCAGAAGATCGACGATTATTACGTGGGGGAAGACGGAAAAATGGTGAAAAACACCTGGGTGGAGCTCCAGAATGAGGACGAAATGGATTCCCCGGAAACTCCGGCTTCATATTGGTACTATTTTGATAAAAACGGAAAATCTGTTATTTCTAAATGGATAAAATTAAATGAAAATTGGTATTATTTCAACGAATCCGGCCACATGGCCACTGGTAAGACCGTCATCGACGGAGCCGTCTATTACCTGGGCGGTGAAACCGACGGACGCATGAAGACCGGCTGGGTGAAGCTGGAGGAAAACGCTTCCAGTCCCGGAGCCTCCGAAAGCTGGCATTATTTTAATTCCGATGGAAGGATGGTAGAAAACCAGTACGACAAAAAGATCGGCGACGACTATTATACCTTCATCGACGGGAAGATGCAGACGGGCTGGGTGAAGATGCCGAAAACAGAGGTTTCCACAGACAGCAACGCTGCATCCGCCTCCATTGCGGATTATCAGTATTATGGAAAGGACGGCGACGGAAAACGTGCCGAGGGATGGCGGATCACGGAAGGGATCCAGGGGATCCATCAGACAGACGAGACCTTTACCTTCTATTTTAAAGAAGGCCGCCCATATCACGCCTCCAGAAAAGGAAACGAGCTTTTTACGATCCAGGGAAAAAAATATGCGTTCAACGAGCTGGGTGAAATGCAGACTGGCCGCCAGGTCGTAAACCTGGAAGGAGACTCCATCGCCAACTTCTTCTTTGGCGACGACGGCGTCATGAAGACAGGAAAGCAGAATATCTATAATGAAGAAACTGGAGAGACCGAAAGCTGGCTCTTCCACACGGATGGTGAGAAAAAGGGCCAGGGCTACCACGGACTGAAGGACAACGTGCTCTATGTCTACGGAAAA
Source organism: Alitiscatomonas aceti (assembly GCF_025567195.1). NCBI lineage: Bacteria > Bacillati > Bacillota > Clostridia > Lachnospirales > Lachnospiraceae > Alitiscatomonas > Alitiscatomonas aceti. The sequence goes on from NZ_JAOQJF010000044.1 coordinate 14,004, forward strand.
CGTCAGGACGCGCCTGCGGACCAGCGGTATGCTCCCGCAGACTTAAACGGAACCTCTTATCTTGTTAATACCACCGGAAATATCCAGAGAGCCTCCTCTTCCTCCACCTCCTCTGAAAAGCCGGAGCTGGGACGGGGGCATAAAGACTTCAAAGACGCCAACGGAAAGATCTGGGTCACCGATACCAACGGGATCATCCGCTGATCCGTTCCAGAAAGGGGCTGCTGCCATACAGGTCAGCGCCCCTTTTCCCATTTCAGTCATTCATCGTCTGGCTTCAACAATATAGCAGCTGATCAGCCGGTTCAGCGTGATCTGCATCTGTTTCAGGATGGCATGAAGCTTTTCGTTGTCTGCCCGGAGTTTTCTGTTCTCATACTCCAGGGCAGCAAGCCGTTCCTCCATTCTCATCGTCTGGCCCCCTTCGCATTCGTCATGTGCGCAAGCCTATCTTAATACATTTCTTTCATTAAGTGAAGGAAAATCGCTCGCAATTTTCGACATAAATTATATTTTTTTATTGAAATTAGACAATTTTAAGTTTCTCGAAAGCGAATGCAATTCCATCATCTTCCACATTTTTCGTGATAAAAGATGCATAGGGTTCCAGGATCCTGTCATGCTGCCCCATGATCACCGAATGTCCGGCATACTGGATCATAGCCAGATCGTTGGCGCTGTCTCCAAAGGCATAGGATTCCTCCCGGGGGATCCGGAAATACTTCAGGATAAATTCCATGGCCGTGGCCTTGTCATAGCCTGCGGGTACACATTCATAAAGCCCGCGTCCCCGGTCTATGTACGCCATATCCGGAGCCAGGGATCTTAAGAATCCGTCCACATCACTCTTTTCATCTGCCAGAACACAGAATTTATCAAACTCCGCCGCTTCCTTCTTCCAGTCCCACGGATGGACCACACCACTTTTTATAAATAGCTCCTTGACCCGCTCCATCTCCTCCAGACGGGAAACCTGGCTCTGTACGGCACAGCCCTCCGGCCCTTCCAGGATCCCATCCAGATCATGGGCCAGGATGCTCTTCTGGAGCTCCAGCCTCCGCTCTCTCCCGATCACATGGTGGAGGACCTTTTTCCCCTGGATCTCCAGGTAAGTACCGCAGCCGCAGAGGTAACCGTCCACCGGAAGAGCCGCCTCCACCTCCTGCATCAGGCACCGGGCCCGTCCAGAATTGATAAATACCAGATGGCCCGCCCGGCGCGCCTGGGCAATGACCCGGGCCGCGCTTTCCGGCAGTTCCTTTTTATGATCGCTCAGAAGCGTTCCGTCAATATCAAAAAATAAGGCTTTTCTTTTCATATGGTATCCGCATCCATTTCCTAAGGAGCCGTCGTCTCTGCTGCCTGGGATTCTGTATGGCCTTCCACAGTCTCCCCTGCCCCGGCAGGCGCTCCCTGTACGGCATTGTCGATCAGATAGTAATACGCGGCTCCCATCTGGAACAGACGGTTGGCAGACTCCTCCCCGTAGGTGGAGACCATCTCTTCGGCGTCGGCAAAATAATTCATCTGGGCCAGCTTATCCTTTTCCTCATCCGTAGCCTTGATCCCCTCGGCTTCAATAATGGCGTTGAGCACCATCTCCTGCTTCACCAGGTTCTCCGCAGTGGCCCGTAAGCCCGCCTTATCGGTCTGAAGGAACATACTTAAGAACTCCTCCAGCTCCATTCCATACTGGCCTGCATAGGCAGTGTATGTGGTCACAAGCTGGTCATACATATCGTCCACAGCGTCAGGATCGCAGGTGACCTTGGAATTTTCAATGGCCTGGTTTAAGAGCTCGCTTCCAGCCTCATTAAAGAAATTGCTCTCCGCCTGGTTTTCGAGGCCGCCATACACCTGGCTCCTTAACTGGTCCAGGGTAGCGTTCTCGTCGTCCATGGCTCTTTTTGCCAGAGCATCATCAATGGCGGTCTCCTCTGCGTTCTTAATGGCATTCAGGGTCACATGGAATACCACTTCCTGTCCGGCCAGATCTGCACTCTTATAATTTTCCGGGAATGTGAGGTTCAGGTCTTTTTCCTCTCCCACGTTCATTCCCACAACGCCGTCCTCAAAACCGTCGATGAAGGTGCCGCTTCCCAGGGCCAGGTCAAAGCCCTCCGCAGTCCCGCCGGAAAAGGCCTCGCCGTCCTTGGTCCCTACGTAGTCGATATTGGCCACATCGCCCAGTTTAGCTGCACGTCCGGTGACCTCCGCCGGATACTGTCCCTTCAGGTTTTCCAGCTCCGCCTCCAGGTCCTCGTCGGTCACTCCAGCCTTCACGGCCGTAAGGGTCAGACCCTTATAATTTCCCAGCTCCAGGCTGGCCTCATCGGTCAGCTCCTCCTCCGATTTTGTTTCACCAGAGGCAGTCCCGCTCTCCTGGCTTCCCGCCGTCTCTCCGGCCGCTGCCGCCGTTGTCTCTTTATCCGTACCTCCGCTCTTGCATCCAGACATGACCATGGCTGCCATGGCGATCACAAAACCGGCTGTTATAAGTTTTCTTTTTATCATTTTTCTCAATTCCTTTCATGGCTGTTCAGCCGATTTTACCATAAACAGAAAGGGAAATAAAGGGATTTCATAGAATTTTAAGATACACAGCTGAACTGCCGCATTCAGAAACAGATCCCCTCCCCAGAGGAAAAGAGTCGTCCTCGGGGAGGGGCATATGTCCCGTCTTATTTGTAGAATGCCTTAAATGCTTTATAAGTGTTGTAAACATCCAGCTTAGAGGCCAGCTCAAAGGGAGCGTGCATGGAAAGGATCGGAACTCCCAGATCCACCACGTCCACATCCATATGGGCCACAAACTGGGCGATGGTTCCGCCGCCTCCCACGTCCACGGCTCCCAGCTCGCCGGTCTGCCAGTATACGCCGTTTTCATCCATGATCTGGATCACCTTGGCCATGGTCTCGGCGCTGGCGTCGTTGCTGCCGGATTTTCCTCTGGCTCCTGTATATTTTGTGAGAACACAGCCCTTATTGATGGCGCTGGAGTTTCTCTCCTCGTATACGGAGGCAAAAGTGGGATCGTATGCCGCGTTCACGTCGGAGGACAGGCACAGGGACGCTCTTAAAACTGTTTTCAGATCTGCGCCGGCTGTCTGGCACAGATCCTCAATGATATGGAGCACGAAATCGGAATTGAGGCCAGTGTTTCCGGCAGAACCGATCTCCTCCTTGTCAGCCAGGATCGTCAGCGTCGTATGAGCCGGGGCCTTTGTCTCCGTTTCTGCCATCAGAGCCGTATAGGCGCAGACTCTGTCATCCTGTCCGTAAGCGCCCACCAGGCTCCTGTCCAGGCCCACATCCACAGCCTTGTAAGCCGGTACCATTTCGATCTCCGCTCTTGTAAAGTCTTTTTCTGTGATCCCGTACATTTCATTTAACAGCTTCATGGCCATAAGCTTTACGGGAGTCTTGATCTTCTCGTCATCCTCGCCCATGAACGGGATGGAGCCGACAATGATGTTTAACTCTTCGCCCTTTAAGCCCTCGCCCAGCTTTCTTCCATTCTGCTCAGAGGCCAGGTGGGGGAGAAGGTCTGTGATGCAGAACTGGGGCTCTCCTTCTTTTTCACCGATGGAGATCTCCACCATCTCGCCGTTCTTCTTTCCAACCACACCGTGCATAGCCAGCGGAGTGGCTCCCCACTGGTATTTGCGGATCCCGCCGTAGTAGTGAGGCTTTAAGTAGGCGATATCAGCCTGCTCAAACAGCGGATTGGGCTTTAAGTCCAGTCTGGGGGAATCGATGTGGGCGCCGTTCATTCTGAGGCCCTCCTCCATCCCCAGGGTTCCAAAGGTGGCTGCGGCCAGGGCTTTTTTCCGGTTGTTCCAGTATACCTTGTCTCCAGCCTTGTAGGAGGCCTTGGGATCAAATTCCCGGTAGCCGGCCTTTTCTAAAAGCTCCACTGCGGCCTTTACGCATTCTCTTTCAGTCTTTCCGGCGTTTAAGAACGCCTTATAGCCCTCACAGAAGGCGGAAGCCTCCTCTCTCTCTGCGGGAACCTCCTTTGCAATGTGGGGGGCTTCCCATAAAAGCTCTTTCTCTAAATCTTTTCCATTCATGATGCTCTCTCCTCTTTTCTCTTTATCTGGATCGTAACCTGTATGTTCTTATGGTCCGCACAAGCTGTGTGCAGACCCGCCAGACCGCTAGTCATGAACCACCAGTTCAACTGGTGGTTTGATTATGCCCCTATAAGGGGCCTATGCCTGCAACGCCTGAAAGGCGG
>NZ_JAOQJF010000045.1:0-18065 GCF_025567195.1 Alitiscatomonas aceti
ATAATTAAGCGACAGAGATACTACCAATCTCTGGAACAGGCTGCATAGGCAGTGATATCTTTGAGATAAATGTGTCAACCAATATTGACAATATCAATCACAGATCTCAACGCTGTCGTAGTATTCGTCAAATGAGTCTGCGTTATTTGCGTATTCAGCTTTCGGGTATGCCAGAACCCAGATGAGTTCGCAATTGTCGTCCCGGATGTCACACTTTGCCCGTCTGACTGTCGATGCCACAATCTGGTCAAACTCGCCGTCCCGTCCGATCAGGAACTCCACATATTCTTTCTCTGTGATGAGCTTCCTGACCAACGCAGCGACCTTTTCTTCGGTTTCAAAGAAACGGTCAATCTGTCGGTAACCAAAAAGAAAGACACAGTATAAACATCAAGCAAGCACTATCGCCTCGTTTCTTATGAGAAGTGTTCTGTAACTATCGCATTCAGCTGTGCGGCAATCTCCGAGAAATCCCGGTTCAAATCAAGCGTCTTCACGCTGATCTTGTTGCCGCTCATCTGATAGCTGTTGTCCGGCTGGATCGCTTCGTCTGTTGCCGCATAAAGGAGCATGCCGGAAACCTTGTGGGGCTGGTTCCCGAACTCCGTATCCTTGTTCTTGACGTAGGTAAAGATCTGATACAGATTAACCGAATGGAGCGTGTGGACGTCATACTGTGTTTGTGTGGTATGCGTGTAGTACTTGGCGTCAATGATAAGCACCTCGCTGCCTCTGGTAAGCATGATGTCGCTCTGCATTACCGGCAGCATCGTCCCCACGCCATCATCCAAGGCCCATGGGATCTGAGAGGCCATCGCCCTTACCTGCGGACACTCCTTAGCGTAGTATTCGAGGATGAATTTCTCATACAGACGGTTCATGCGCTGTTCATCCACAAAGGAGGCCAGCTTGTATTCTCCGGAGTCTGTGGTCAGAAGCATCCCTTCCAGAATGAGCTGGCACAGGCTGATAAGCATACGATAGGTATTGTTGTTTCTCTGGAACCGAATGGCTGACCAACGGATTGTGGTGGGATCAATTGTGTCAACATTCGAGAAGAACAGCATTTCCTTTTTCAGATCGCTCTTGTACTCCTGATCCACCCTCGTGTGCCGGAGGAGAAGCATAACGGTCGTTTTCAGTATCTGATTCAGGAGATTATTCTCGGAAAGCTCATCATACTCACAGGTCAGTACCCGCTTTCTGGCAAGCCGGTTCTGAATAGTCCCCAGCATGTCAATCTTGCCACGGGCTACAGCAACATCCTCTTTTCGATTCAAATACTCCCTGTACAGTCCCTGTTTCAACTGTCTGCTGATGCCCTTCGCCAGAATCGCAGCGAAGAGGTTATGCATGTTCTCGAACTCTTCGGTAGCAACATCCTCATAACCGCCTTGATTCAGCGTCGTGAAGGCATACGAAAGCATATAGTATATGTTTTTTATGAAGATGCTCTTATCCTTAATCATTGAAACACACCTTGCAGAATGTTCTCCCACCGCTGGAGCTTATTGGCGTCGTCAAACCAGTATTCACTGAGCATTGGAAGAATGTCGTAGTCAACGATGGAGTGCAGCCACTCCTCGGTACAAACATCTCTGCCGCAGAAATAGCTATGACCGATGCAGAAACCCTTACCCAGCGACTTATCAAGAGATATTTCACGGTTCAGGTCCTTCACCTTGTTAACGAGTTCGTTCAGCGTCTCGTTGTTCAGGCCGTTCTGGTAATGGATGAAGCCCTCGGAATCGAAGCCCGGTTCCACCTCAAAGAAGCTGAAGCGACGACGAAGCGCATAGTCGATCATGGCAAGGCTGCGATCTGCCGTGTTCATCATGCCAATGATATAGAGGTTCTTCGGGACGGAGAATGAGAGCCCGTTATATGCGAGAGTCGCTTTTGTGCCTCTGTAGTCTTTTTCGATCAGCATCAACAGCTCACCGAAGATTTTACTCATGTTGCCACGGTTGATTTCATCGATGATAAAGAAGAACTCCTTGTCCGGCTGGTTTGCAGCCTTCTGGCAGAAACGATAGAAAATGCCGTACTTCAGCTCGAATCCATCCTCGACCGGCTTATACCCCATCATGAAGTCTTCATAGGAATAGTTCTGATGGAACTGAACGAACTCAATGCGGCTATCATCCTTTTCACCCATCATGGACCACGCCAGACGTCTTGCGGCGAAAGTCTTACCAACACCGGGAGCTCCCTGCAGGATTATGTTCTTCTTATTGCGAAGAACGGCCACAAGGTTTTCATAGCGTTTTTCGGTCATATAGACTTCATCAAGGAAGTCACTCTTTGTGTAAGCATCGATGGAGGCTTCCTGTGCTACCGGATTCTCCTCACGGATCATATCGAGGATGAAGTCATATTCTCCTCTGGTGAGTTTGAACAAGCTGCCCTGCGGATTCTGGAAATACTCCATACGCTCCAGTTCCGGGCATCCTCTCAAGGTCGCATAATCAATCGGTGAAGTCAGACCTTCAATCTTTTCAAAGAACAGCTTCTCGCCGTCTTGTTCTGCGCTGACACGACCGATAGCAACGATCTGCTTTACCGGATTGGATTCATACCCGATGATCATGTCGCCAGCTTTCGCCTCAAGGAAATTCTGGAAGATGCGACGCTTGTTGCCGTTCTCATTGTAAAGCGTGTAGGACTGAACCTCACCAACAGCGATGTCCGCAAAGCTCCAGATCTTCGGATTGGCATTCAACCACCAATAACCACGGTCTTCCTCTCCGGGAGCGGCTTTAACATAAAGTTCGATTTCAGATAATTCAACTTTGTCCAACGCTTCAGAAAGCTCATCACGGAGTTTCCAGATATATGAGCCTTGTTCCTCCTTTGTCGCATGGCGGCCCACATAGAGAATAGGCCACCATTTGGAGTTTTCAGTGTCAACCTCCAAAAGAGGACAGCCCGTTTTATCGGCAATTCGCTTAGCAAGGGTGGATGAACCTGCGTTGTAGAAATTACTCGATTGGCCGTACTTTACTGATAGTTGTTTGCACGTGGCCTGTCCACCGTAATCTTTCATGCGTTTCATGATTTCGAGACTGGCGGTGGTAAAGACTTCTGAATCATTGAGGAGTTTTATCCATTCATCAACAGTAATTCCCGGCGAATATGTGGCTGGGAACCATTCAGCTTCTTCTTGAGCGACAGCATCCTTCTGAGAGTAATACCGGCTAATGTAGAAACCGACGTCGATGGTCAGCGTCTTCAGTTCAGGGTCGGGATAGCAGGTATCAGTCAACTGCGACTGGAACAGGTTCACCAATTCGATATCCTCTTTGAGAGCTACGCTGATTTCATCATAGAGCTTCAGGAAGTTCCGGATGTTATCGGCATAAGCACCTTTCTTGAAGCGATAGTCAGATCCCAGCTCGTTGGCGACCGTTTTTACCTCACCGAATTTGTAGATGTAATACTTATCTGGGTAGCGGAGCCACAGATAGGTACTAATGGCATTCTCATATTGGTAATGCTGCGCTGCTCCGTTGCCGTACTTCTCCAAGAGAACAGAAGATTGAGTCTTGAAAGCATCCATCCGTTCAAAAACGTCCTTACTCTCGTCAAAAAGGGCGATAAACATAGCTCGGACCTCTTCAGGAGCAGCCTTGGCAAATCCAACGATCATACCTTTTGGAAAGTTGTTGTTAGAAGCCAACAGATTAAACGTCTTATCCAATGAACGACTCAGCATTTCAGCAAAATCGGTAGCATTCACGTCCCAATTATCCTGAAACCACCTTACGGCCTCCCACTTGTATTTTTCTTCGCCCCATTGCCTTGAGACGAAGTTCTGCTTGTAGGACACAAGCACATCTTTCAGTTTCGTTATGTCAAACATAAGATCACCTCAACCTCTTCATTCTTGCGCCCAATCATCGGCCAAATTTGCCGCTTGTGTCATTACCAGCTGAATCGCTTGTTCCTGCTTATCCGGCGGATAACCGTATTTCTTTAGAATTCGTCTAACAATTACCATCAGCCTTGCTCTAACACTCTCTTTAACCGCCCAATCTATGGTCGCATTCATCCTTACTTTGTCTGCGACTTCACGAGCAATTATTCTTAACTGCTCATCACCCAACACTTCAGTTGCGCTATCATTCAAACTAAGGGCATCATAGAAAGCAAGTTCGTCGCTGGACAACCCCATCTCCAAGGAACGCATATCAGCCTTTTTAAGGTCTTGGGCAATTTTTATAAGCTCATCAATTACTTCTGCAGTCGTAAGTAGATTATTTTGATATTTGTTAATTGCACCATCCAGCATTTCCATGAGAGTTTTAGATTGTGCTATGTTTCTCTTGGTCCGCACCTTCACTTCATCGTTCAGCAGTTTCTTCAAAAGCTCTAATGCGACATTTTTGTACTGCATGGATTTGACTTCCTGCAGAAACTCGTCCGACAGAATGGATATATCTGGTTTGTCTATTCCAGCAGCATCAAAGATATCAACAACTTCGTCAGAAGAAATTGCTGTGCTTACGATACTTTTTATTACTGAATCATATTGATCTTTACCTTCGTGCCTGTCACCCTCAAACTTGCATAGTCTTGCTTTTACTGCTTGGAAAAAAGCAATTTCTTCAGCATTTTTCATAGCCTCGTCTGATGGCTTGGAAAGCGCATAAGCCTGTCCCAGCAATGAAACCTCTTTTACAAACCGGGCTTTACCATCTGGTAGGCCTAAGACATGATTCTCCGCTTGCAAAATGATAGACAACTTTGCTTTTACACTTGCATCAAAGAAACAAGTATAGTCAAACCCATGAAGCATTTGGCGAACAACTTCAAGTTTTTCTATCATTATCTCTGTTGCCCGAATCTGGTTTTCTGCAGGCATTCCTTTTCCACCGCTTTCAGCATAGAAATTCAATGCTTGCTTAAGACTCGTGCCAATGCCAATGTAATCAACAATTAAGCCACCCGGTTTGTCTAAAAAGACTCGATTCACCCTTGCTATTGCTTGCATTAAATTGTGGCCTTTCATAGGCTTGTCGACATACATCGTGTGCAAACAGGGAGCATCAAATCCAGTCAGCCACATATCTCGAACAATTACTATTTTGAGAGGATCATTGACATCTTTCATCCTTGCTGCAAGAGCTTTTCTTTGAGATTTTGTGGTATGGTGTTTTTGAATGTTTGGTCCATCGGAACTCGATGAAGTCATTACGACTTTGATACATCCTTTATCAAGATCATCATTATGCCATTCCGGTCTCAAAGATATTATGGCGTCGTAAAGTTCAACAGCTATTCGACGGCTCATGGTAACTATGATTGCTTTGCCCTCAAACACTTCTTGCCGAGCTTCAAAATGTCTTACAATGTCATTTGCGACATTTTTAATTCTTTCAGGATTGCCGACAATCTTTTCAAGGGTAGTCCACTTTGCCTTAGCTTCATCTGCGTCAGATAGTGCTTCATCACTTTCAGATGGGGATTCTAATTCTGTATCGAACTGTTCTACAAGAGCTCTACCTTCTTCAGTTAGATTAACTTTTGCCAGACGACTTTCATAATATATCTTTACCGTAATCTTATCCTCGACGGCCTGTGCAATGTCATAAATATCAATATAGTTTCCAAAAACAGCAGGTGTATTAGCATCTTTTGATTCGACCGGAGTACCCGTAAAACCAATATAGGTGGCGTTAGGTAATGCATCATGCATGTATTTTGCAAACCCATAAGACACCCTTTGCCCAATTACGTTGTTGTCTTTGTCTTTAATATCATGTAGTTTTGCGTCAAAACCATACTGTGTTCTATGCGCTTCATCCGCAATCACTACTATATTATGACGGTCAGACAGCATATCAAATTTCGATGTGCCGTCGGTAGGAGAAAACTTCTGTATAGTTGTAAAAATGATTCCACCAGACGCTACCCGCAGAAGGTCTTTTAATTGTTCTGTGCTTTCGGCTTGTTGAGGTGGTTGACGCAGCAATTCAACATTATCCGCAAAAGTATCGAACAACTGATCATCAAGATCGTTACGGTCGGTAATAACGATCACGGTCGGATTGTTCATTGCCTTTACAAGTTTGCCAGTGTAAAAAACCATGGACAATGATTTGCCAGATCCTTGTGTGTGCCAAACAACTCCAGCTTTTTTATTTCCGTTCTTATCCGCTGCATGAATTGTACTGGCAACAGCTTTATTAACAGCATAATACTGATGATAGGCTGCAATCTTTTTTATTGTTTCAATCCGTATAATTTTCTTTTCGTCGTTTTCAATTTTAGCTTTTTCAAACGCAACAAAATTCAAGATGTAATCTATCAGCGTATTGCGATTAAAAAGCCCATTAAGTGTTACTGATAGCTCATCCTCAAAAGGAGAGGCATCTGAAAGCCCATCCTTTGTTTTCCACGTGCTAAACCGAGAAAACGGCGCAGTGTATGAACCAACTTTTGCTTCTAATCCGTCAGAGATAACGCATATTTCGTTGTACGAGAATAGTTGTGGGATTACTGCTTTGTAGGTTTTGAGCTGTTCATACGCCTTTTTCACTGTTGCATTCAGATCCGCTGCATTCTTAAGCTCAAAGGTCACCAAAGGAAGGCCATTGACAAAAAGAATGATGTCTGGCCTTTTGTTAATTCCTTTTTCAATAATTGTAAACTGATTAACTGCAAGGAACTCGTTTTTCCCCGGCGAGTCGGACGGATCAATCAAGTACGCAAAATCACCAACAACGTCATCTTTTTTTCGGTATTCCACAGGAATTCCATCGGTCAAATAGCGATGAAATTTCTCGTTATCGGTAACTTGGTATGTCCCTGCAACTTGATAAAGTGCTTTAAGTGCGGACTCAATGGTTCCATCTGATAGATGAGGATTGATTCTTCTTAATGCACTAAGGCATCGGTCCCGCAAAATCACGTCAGCGAAACTTTTTCGCTCAAGCGGTGCGGTATCAGGAGTTAAGTCATTTCCAGATACATAAGTATAACCAAGAGCTTGGAGTTCCTCTATCGCCATTTCTTCGATTTCTGATTCATATAAATAAGCCATAATGCACCTACCTTCTGGTGTAGAACTCATTCATACTCGCAGATGCTGCAAGCAAGGCCTTTTGAATAATCGTTATTCTTTCGCTTTGCTTCATAATCTGTTCCAATAATTCCATTATGTGTTTCTGTGCATCTATATCTGGAAGCTGTATTTCCAGATCAAGGAACTTGTCAATCGGAGCTGTTCTTCTACGTTCATGGGTTCCAATTGAAATGTTCCAGTAATGCTTCTTCATATAATCGGATTTCAAAACGTGTCCGACCAATGCAGGGGCAAAGCCGTCTTTAACGTGTAATACTATGTATGCCGGTGAAGTGATTCCCTTGTCGACAACAGTACACTGATCAATTGCTCCAGCCCATAAAAGATACGGATTGTACACAATATCGTTTCTGAGAACAATTTTATAATCACTTGTATCCTCCGTAGCTACACGTTTGGAAAACCTTTCTCGTTGAAGGACAAGACCAGCATTTTCGGTACAAGTTAAGATTTCAGGTTCTTCATCATCTCCTAAAACATCTATAGACTCATACAACACATCTGAGAGCTTATACGGGACAAGCGGAGATGCTTCTCCTGAAACCTCACGCTCTATTGATGTGAATAGCGCACTGATATTATCTTGAAGCTGTTTGATCTCTTCTTTCGCAAGCTGAACGCTATCCACTATTCTTTCTTTCGCTTCGCTTGGATCTTTCAGATCAGAAGAGTCTTCTTTGATTCCAATGTAATCCCCCGGATACAAAGAGCATCCTTTTTCAACAATCGTTTCTTTGTTGACAACCTTACAGAAGCCGGGAACATCTTCATAAGTTCCATCACCGTGTATCCAAGAGTGGTATACTCTCGCAATCTCTTGAATATTGCTTGGAGACAGTTTGTTATGAGTCCTGTCCACTATGGTAAAGATCCGAGAAGCATCGATAAACAAAGTTTTATTATCTCTCTTGGATGAGTTTCTCGAAAGAACCCAAAGGCATACAGGTGCAGGTGTTGTGTAGAATAGTTTTCCCGGCAAGAGAATGATACACTCCGGCAGGGCATCGGCTACTATTCCAGAACGAATAGTTGTTTCCGCTTGTGACTCAGAAGCAAGTGATTTTGTGGCAAGCAAAAATCCGGCTTTCCCAGAAGGAGAAAGGTGGCTGATGAAATGCTGAATCCAAGCGTAGTTTGCATTTTTATCGGGGGGTGTCCCATAGACCCACCTGTAATCATTCGTTAGTAATTCGCTGCTCCAATCCTTATCATTGAAAGGCGGATTTGCAATTATGAAGTCGGCCTTCAAGTCTTGATGAGCATCGTTCAAAAAGGAACCTTCGTTGTTCCACCTAACATTTGAGCTATCAATTCCCCTGATAGCAAGATTCATCTTGCACAGACGCCACGTTGTCTGATTGCTTTCCTGTCCATATATAGAAACGACCTTATCAAACAAGTTGTCAAATGCACTTCCTTGTTTGCGATAAACATCACTGTGGGCATTAACGAACTTTTCGCTTTGTACGAACATTCCGCCTGAACCACAACAAGGATCAAATACACGACCCTGATAAGGTTCCAGTATTTCTACCAATAACTGAACAACGCATGATGGTGTGTAGAATTGACCACCTTTCTTCCCTTCAGCAAGAGCAAACTGGCCAAGGAAGTATTCATACACTCGCCCAAGGACGTCTTTAGATTTAGAAACAGAATCTCCTAATGCGATAGTACCAATTAAATCAATCAGGCCACCCAAAGACTGCTTATCGAGTTTTTCTTTAGCATATTCCTTGGGCAGGACCCCACGCAAACCGGGATTCAGATCTTCGATTGCTTCCATAGCGTCATCCACATCTTTGCCGATGGTGCCAAGTTTTGCTCTTCCCTGCAAATATGACCATCTGGCTTTTTCTGGAACATAAAACACATTTTCTGCTCTATATTCGTTAGGATCTTCGGGGTCTGCGCCTTCGTATTCGCCCTCGCCGTTTTTCAATTTCTCATATAGATCATTGAAGCTGTCCGAGATGTATTTTAGAAAAATCAAACCTAGCACAATATGTTTATACTCTGCTGCGTCCATGTTTTTTCTCAGTTTGTTTGCTGCCGTCCAGAGCACCTGCTCCATAGGCTCTTCATGTGCAGCCTTTTTCGCTCTTGCCATAATATTGACCTTCCTTTTCTTATTGGCCATAAGGCCGTTCTATATTATTTCAAAGTAAATGTCCCATAATCAGGACTTTATCTGTTTGCCGGTCATCATCTTATAATGCTGGCTCTGACCGAGAGCCTCAAAGATCATCTGGAAGACCCGCTTGTATGCGTCGACATCCTCACAATCTTCAACATAGTTCAGGCCATCGCTGATTCCATTCGGATTGTTGATGTACGCCAGCAAGGAAGAAGCCAGCTGATAATCCGTCATATCTGGTTTCTCACCCTCGACCTGCTTGATGAACTTATTACGGTTCTCCGGTTTCTCCAGTACAATTTCCCGGAGGTCGCTTCCTTCATATCCGCAGAGCTGCAGGAAGTAGTATTCGAGTATACGCCTCATCACGTTCAGGGCCGGAATCGTAGACTGGATGTCCCGGAGCTCATCCCACAGAGCGGCGTAGGAGTTCTGGACCGGATTATAGTTTTCTTCTTCGGTCGGGATTTCCTTGCTCTGACGCTTGCAGAGCTTGATAGTGGAGATGTTGTCGTTCTTCCGGATCATATAGAACGACGTGCAGTTGTAATACCCGACCTGCTGGTAAGTGACTTCACGGTGGAAGTACACGTTATGCGTCAGGACGAACAGCTGCTTGATGTAGTCACCGGGAACCTTCGGATTCAGGTACTCAGTATTGTTCCGGCAGACATTGATCATCTCACGGACGATTGCGCTGACGAGGAACAAGGCTGTGCTGTCCATACTGGACACCGGGTCATCGATAACAACGATCTTTTCCTTGAGCACTTCGCTGCTCATGCTGCCACGTACCTGATGATAGAAGTACAGGAATGCGATAAAGTTCCGTTCACCCTCACTGAGGTTTTCTGCGATGGAGCCGTCTTCACGGATAACCTCATACACGTTCTCCACGCCTTCCTTAGCACGAATGCTGAAGCCTTGGAACCCTGAATCCTTCAGAATTTTATTGATGCTGTCGATGGCAGCCTCGGTATTCGCATTGTGCTTATTCAAGTCGGAGATCTCCTTTGTCAGGTCTCCGATTTCTTTCCTGAGCTTCTTGCCACGTTCAGTAACATCATCGATTTCCTTCTGGAGCTGGGCCACTTCATCCTGATAGCTCTTCACGTCGGCAGCAAGCATGAATGCAAGGTACTGCATGATTTCCGTCTTGCATTTGCTCTTGCTGGATCTCTTGGCAGAAACAACATCGTTATTGGCCTTGATCTGCTTATTGATTTCGTCGATCATAGCACCAATTTCCAACAGAAGCGTATCGGTGTCCTCAAGGGAAATGGTCTTCGACGGTTCTTTGACCTTCTCTGCAATGCGCTGACGGTTGATTTCAAAGTTACTCTCCAACAGGGCGAGTTTTTCCTGATACGCAGTCAGATCAATCGTCGGCATAATGTCGCTGGCATTACCTTGAAGCACCCGGACAATCTCTCTGGTCTCTCTTTCATACACAGTCTGGAACTGCCCAAGATCACGGATGTCCTGCTGGTACTGAGCGTCAAAGGTAGCCGCAATATCCGCCTCAAAGTTTGCCGGGAGCTTCTGCTGGCAGTACGGACATTTCCCACCCGCTGCACCGGCATAATGGGTATGACCATCACGGACCCAATCGGATGCTGTGTCACCGAGAGCCTTCATGAATTTTGCGAAAGGCGTATCGCTGCTGCTGACAATCATTCTATCGAGCAGGTCCTTTCCGGGAAGGCTACCGTAGGTGGTAGCTGCGGCTTTTTTGAACTCCGTATACGCTCTGGCTGAATCGTCAAAAGCTACGTCATAGAGACGTTCCAGCTCTGCCAGATCGTGATCGGTCGGTTTTGTTTCTCCAAGTACGGCCTCGGAAAAGTTCTTCTTTTGCTTCTTGCCGTCCATGCACTTATCGAAGCGTCTGCGGATTTCTGCAGTCTTTGAAAAGCAGGTGTCCTGAAACTGCATCAGCGCAGATGCAAGGCCATCTGTTTTCTTTTTATGCTCATCAAGAGCT
Source organism: Alitiscatomonas aceti (assembly GCF_025567195.1). Taxonomy (NCBI): domain Bacteria; kingdom Bacillati; phylum Bacillota; class Clostridia; order Lachnospirales; family Lachnospiraceae; genus Alitiscatomonas; species Alitiscatomonas aceti. The sequence continues at coordinate 11,209 of NZ_JAOQJF010000045.1, forward strand.
GTCTGACGAGCATCCATTTTCTGCTTTTTCTGATCTGTAAGTTCAGCGATTTTCTTTTTAGCCTCGACATCCTCTTCACCGAAGATAAAGACGCCTTTGAGATCGCCGTAATTTACAAAGTTGTCGTTGATGAAATCCTGATTATAAACAAGCACATCAAAATCGTCGGCGGTTTTGCCGTCGGCCCAGACAACTCCGTCATCCTCCGCAATGGCGTGAGCGATAGAAGATTTTCCCGCTCCGTTATTGCCATAGAAGAAGTTGACGAACGTGAGCTCATCAATCGGGACATCTGTAAAAGTTGCTCTGTTGAGCGTGATATTCGTAATTGCTGAAGGTACCTTACGCTGCATTCAATTCACCATCCTGCTTCCAATCTCAAAGCTCATTCCTGAATTTTGCCTTTGCGGACCCATTCATCAACTTCAGAGATTTTGAATTTATATCGCTTGCCAGCCCGGTACACGGGCAGCTTTCCTTCTTTAATCCATGTGCGAACTGTATCTTGACTGATGCTCAGATGTTCAGCGACATCTTCCAGATTAACCCACTTCTCGACCTGCATTTCTTCATACTCGTGACTCATCGTATTACCTCCATTTTTCTACAAGAGTTACGATTCATATAATCTGAACTCCAGTTTTCTGCAATGCTTCAATGAGATTTATTTGTTTCAGTGCCCAATGTGTGCGGTTCAGCTCATTAAACGATCTGGCCCCGCAGATGCCAAATTCAAAGCACTGCTCATTTAAAATCTGCTGTGGGATCGCCGTTATAACCGTGTAGTAGATCTTGATCCCGTTGTCCTGAATCTTAACGTCCTTCACGAAACCGAAATAAGCATCTTGAGCATCATCCGTCTTACCGTAGGAATGGTTCTCATCAGCAAAGATGGCAGGATACCGTTTCAAGCCCTCGACAGCTTCTGGTGTGAGAGACGCATATTTTGTTTTTAACTCATCGTTTGTGCTCTCTGTCAAGGCCCGATCCTTTGGAACCAGAAAATAGTCGTCCTCGAATTTCTCACCAAGAATCACAAACAGATGATAGAAGTCTGTGTTAAAGGTTACTCGTGCTCTGTTCGCCCCACGTCTCGATCTGGGATCATTCAGCATTACCGTGATATTGTTTTCCACGGTATCAGCGTGAGCAACGAAATTGTTATTGCCTCCGGATACGGTAATCTCGGCGGCCTTCCCCGGCACAGGGAGATTGCCGGAGGAATTAACCGGTAAATTATCACTCATCTTGTTTTCCTCCGTTGTTTATCGTCAGCTTGTCAACGTGCTGATAGAAACTGTTGTTACCGCCAGAGATGTTGATGTTGAAAAACGTCGGATTGTTGTTCACCATCTGCTGACTCACAGGAGGCGTATCCTGACCGGCTGCATTTGAAGCATCATCTTCAATAGGCTCGTCAACGACCTCTGCTGTTATCGTTTCTTTCGTGTCTACCAGATAGGTGGTCAGCCCGTTAAGGATTCCTTCACCCATGTGAGCGGTGTATTTTCTTTGGCCACCGCCTGTAGATGGACACCATGCATCATAGGTCTTCTTGCCGATACCATTGTCCTTACGATTTACAACAACATAATGCCAAACGCCAAGTATGAATGACGGGAGGCACACTTCCTTAAGGTCGCCCAGTGCGGCCTTTTTCTTTTTTTCTCCATTCGGTCCGATAAAAAACTCATCACCAGCCTTGATAGTTTGATCCTGTTGAATAAGAGCAACGAGTGCTCGTACAAGATTGATATCCTTATGAACCGTCTCGCTCACATCGAGAAAGTCATTCACAAACCCGATCATCCCGTTCAGGGCGGTTTGATAGTTGTTCCTTATGATCTCATCGAATGCGCTTATGACCTGATCATCACCAAACGGGAAATAGGTGCTGGTCGATGTTTCGCATCTCTTGTAGTTGTTCACTATGGTCTTGAGCTTTTCCTTGCCGGGATCAACGTAGGCAGGATTGATGACCTTGATGAGCCCCACCAGAACTTCCGGGTCTGATAAGCCGTCGCTGTCACCGTCGTAGTGTTCTCTCGCATTCATTCGTTGCTGGAGGGCTTGTAACACCAACGTGAAGAAGGTGCCTCCGCAAAGGCGAGGATATTCGTTTATTGTCACAGGTTGTCCCTCCGATTGACATTGTTTTACATGCCGAAAAGTGGCGGCTGTTTCGGCTTTTCAATTCCCAACAAACCCCACTAAAACATATTATATCACAAAAACCCGAAATTACAATCCCCGGCGATGAACTCACTATGGCCGGTTTATAAAAACTTTTTCTGTCGCTGACCTTATAAACCTTATGAACTATGGCAGCTGACCTTACAAACGATTGGATAGCTCTTGTGGAAACCCCACAGGAGCCTTTTTCCTCTGTGGTTTCCGCAAATCTGAAAACCTACGGAGGAAATCTAAATGTCAAACCATCGTTTCTTTATCCCGGTCAACGGGACCCCTATCGAGGTCAGCGAGGAAGTTTACAGGGCTTACTATCAGCCCATCTGGAACACCCGCTACCATGCCCAGAAGAACGGCGAGTGCCGCTGCACCAAGGCCCAGCTTTGGAAGTGCGACGGTGTTTGCCCCGGCTGCCCGTTCTACGCTGCCGGTAAGAAAGTCTCCATCGATACGCCTATCGGCGGCGAGGACGACGAGCTTACCCTTGGCGATACGCTGGCTGATGACGCACCGTCTGCGGAGTCCATCATCATGGATAAGGAACTGCTCGATGCTCTTTACGACGAGCTGAACCGCCTTGACCCGGACGGCAGACGCATCTGCGAACTCATCATGCAGGGCAAGACGGAGCGTGAAATCGCTGTCGACATGGGCAAACGCCAGTCGACCATCAACTATCAAAAGAATAAGGTGTTCTCCATCCTGCGTGAAGCCCTGAAGGACTTCATCTAATACCCCGAAATGGCCGCCGTGGAAGAAATTCTGCGGCGGTCAAAAATTTTTTTAGTTTTTTCGTTCAAAACCCCGGTTTCCCTCCAGTGGGTACTGAGGACAACAAAGCAACACAGGTCCTCAGAAAGGAGGAACCGCCAATGAGTGAGTCCAGACCCAACAAGGCCGTCACCGATGAAGAGCTTATCGGAGTGCTTACGGCAATCAGCGTAGTGTCAAGACGTCTGGCGAGGAAGCTGATCCAGCTGAACCAGACAAGCCAATCTCAGGAAGGAGGAAAACGTGATGAGCAAAATGAGCGAAATGGAAGCGACCATCAGGGAGTTGCGGGATATTGCATCTTCTATTAATGACATCGCCAACTGGCTGACCGGCGCATTCAGCGGCAACGAGGAAGTGGCCCCTGCTCCAGAACCGGAAAAAGCACTCACCCTCGAAGAGGTCAGAGCGATTCTGGCAGAAAAGTCCCGTGATGGCTTCACCGCTCAGATCCGTGACCTTCTCCTGAAGTATGGTGCCAAGAAGCTCTCTGAGGTTAACCCGGCAAGCTACAAGGCTCTGGTAGCGGATGCGGAGGTGCTCGGAAATGCCTAACCACGCACTTCTCTCTGCATCGTCTTCGCACAGGTGGCTCAACTGCCCACCTTCGGCAAGGCTCTGTGAAGGCTACGACGACAAAGGCAGCGATTTCGCAGCCGAAGGTACCGACGCCCACACTCTCTGTGAGTTCAAGCTCCGGACGGCTCTCGGTATGGAAGCAAAGGACCCGACCGAAGACCTTACTTGGTACAACTCCGAAATGGAGGAATGTGCCAACGGGTATGTGTCCTTCGTAATGGAGCTGGTCGAGGAGGCCAAGAAGACCTGCCCGGACCCTGTGGTCCTGATCGAACAGCGGCTCGACTACTCCAAGTACGTCGAGGAGGGCTTCGGCACCGGCGACTGCGTCATCATTGCAGACGGGACGCTGCACATCGTGGACTACAAGCACGGCAGAGGCGTTCTGGTCGAAGCCGACGACAACCCGCAGATGAAGCTGTACGCCCTCGGTGCGCTGGAGCTGTTCGACTGCATCTACGACATCGACACCGTCAGCATGACCATCTACCAGCCCCGACGCTCTAACGTCAGCACCTTCACCATTCCAAAGGACGAACTCTACGAGTGGGCCGATCAGGTTCTGGCCCCGACTGCAGAGCTTGCCTTTAACGGAGAGGGTGAATACCACTGCGGCGAATGGTGCCAGTTCTGCAAGGCCAAAGCTGACTGCCGTGAAAGAGCCAACGCCAACATGGAGCTTGCCAAGTTCGAGTTCAGGCAGCCGCCTCTGCTGACAGATGAAGAGGTCGAAGAAATCCTCGGTCGCATCGACGAGCTGATCGCTTGGGCTTCCGACATCAAGGACTATGCGCTTCAGGCGGCCATCAGCGGCAAACAGTGGTCCGGCTACAAGCTGGTCGAGGGCCGCTCCAACCGCAAGTACACAGACGAGAATGCCGTCATCGCAGCCGTGACCGCTGCCGGGTACGATCCCTACGAACACAAGATTCTCGGCGTCACCGCCATGACCTCGCTTCTCGGAAAGAAACAATTCAATGACATCCTTGGTGGCTTAATCACCAAGCCTCAAGGCAAACCCACGCTGGTGCCGGACAGCGATAAAAGACCGGCAATGACAACCATTATCGATGATTTTAAGGAGGACAACTAATATGTCAAATTCTACTAAGCTCGCAAACCCCATGAAGGTTATCACCGGCAAGGACACCCGTTGGTCCTACGCCAATGTCTGGGAGGCCAAGTCCATCAACGGCGGCGCCCCGAAGTTCAGCGTCAGCCTCATCATTCCGAAGACTGACACCGTGACCGTTCAGAAGATCAAAGCAGCGATTCAGGCGGCCTATGAGGAGGGTCAGGCCAAGCTCAAGGGCAACGGTCGCACCGTACCGCCTCTCACCGCTATCAAGACGCCTCTTCGTGACGGCGACACCGAGCGTCCGGATGATCCGGCTTACGCTGGCAGCTACTTCATCAACGCCAACTCCGCTACGGCTCCCGGCATTGTGGACGCTGACTGCAATCCGATCCTGACCCGCTCCGAGGTTTACTCCGGCGTGTACGGTCGTGCCAGCATCAACTTCTACGCTTTCAACTCCAACGGCAACAAGGGCATTGCCTGTGGGCTGAACAACCTGCAGAAGATCCGTGACGGCGAACCCCTCGGCGGCAAGTCCAGCGCAGCATCTGACTTCTCCACCGATGCGGATGAAGATTTCCTGTCTTAAGGAGGTACGTACCATGAACGCTACTACGATTCTTTGCATCCTGCTTCTATCCCTCTATCTGGTTCTGGCCGCGTTCTGGCTCTTCAGGTCCATCGTCGACACCATCGACGACCGCAAGACCAAAAAGCGCACTGCTGAACTCGATGCCGAGCGTGAAGCTCGCAACGCCAAATGGGAAGCCGAGCGTCAGCAGCTTGAACGAGAACGTGCCATTCGTGAAGTCGAGTACCACGAAGCCCGAATGAAGGAACTCGAACAGAAGTAATCTCCGGCCTACGGGTGGTGGGAGCAATCCTGCCACCCTTTCAGGCTACGGAAAGGACCTATGTATATGAAAACACTCAGTATCGATATTGAAACCTACAGCAGCGTGGACCTTGCTAAGTGCGGCGTCTACAAATACACCGAGGCGACAGATTTCGACATTTTTCTCTTCGGGTATTCCACGGACGGCGGCCCTGTGCAGGTGGTCGACCTTGCCTGTGGCGAGATGATCCCGCCGGAGGTCATCGCTGCTCTGACAAACGACGATGTGACAAAGTGGGCCTTCAACGCTCAGTTTGAGAGAATATGCCTCTCCCGCTGGCTCCGGGATCACGGTAGCTTTGACAACGCCTGCTACAGCATCCCGGAAGACACCGTTGGCAACTACCTCAATCCGGCTTCATGGAAATGCACCATGATCTGGTCCGCATACATGGGATTGCCGCTTTCGTTGGAAGGCGTCGGTGCTGTTCTGGGCCTCGGAAAGCAGAAGCTGACCGAAGGCAAAGAGCTCATCAAGTATTTCTGCCAGCCCTGTGCGCCGACAAAGACCAATGGCGGTCGAACCCGCAACCTGCCGGAAAACGCTCCGGACAAGTGGGCCGCCTTCAAACGGTACAACGCCCGAGATGTCGAGGTCGAAATGTCCATTCAAGAAAAGCTCGCCAAGTTTCCGGTGCCGGAGGCGGTCTGGGAACAGTATCACCTCGATCAGGAAATCAACGACAGAGGTGTCGCCCTCGATATGGAGCTGGTGCATCAAGCCATCGCTATGGACACCCGCTCTCGTGCGGAGCTCACTGCTGCCATGAAGAAGCTGACCGCTTTGGACAATCCCAACTCCGTGCAGCAGATGAAGCAGTGGCTTTCGGACAACGGTCTGGAGGTGGATTCTCTCGGCAAGAAAGAAGTCGCTGAAATGCTCAAGACCGCTCCGGCAGAGCTGCAGAAGGTTCTCCTTCTCCGGCAGCAGCTGGCCAAATCGTCCGTCAAGAAGTATCAGGCGATGGAAAAGGCAGTCTGCGCCGATGGTCGTGCTCGTGGAATGTTTCAGTTTTACGGTGCCAACAGGACCGGTCGTTGGGCTGGACGCATTATACAGATGCAGAACCTGCCCCAGAACCATCTTCCGGATCTGGCAGAGGCCCGTGCTCTTGTCCGCTGTGGTGACTTTGACGGCGTGGAACTTCTCTACGAAGATGTGCCAGATACACTATCGCAACTGATCCGCACCGCCTTTGTGCCGAAACCCGGATATAAGTTCATCGTTTCTGACTTCTCTGCAATTGATATTGTCAATATTGGTTGACACATTTATCTCAAAGATATCACTGCCTATGCAGCCTGTTCCAGAGATTGGTAGTATCTCTGTCGCTTAATTATCGG
>NZ_JAOQJF010000046.1:0-17868 GCF_025567195.1 Alitiscatomonas aceti
TTCTTTTTAAATTCAGGGGTGTAACTCTGTGGCATAATGTGTACCTCTTTTCTTTATAAGATTGATTATATCTTATTAGCCACTCCTGTTACAACATTAGTATAGCACTTCACCTGTAGTAGAAAAGGTTATTGGAGAATGGCGAAAGTCTTGAACCAAATCTTTTCCAAGAAAATAATAGCCAAGCTCGGATATCTATCCATGCTTGACTATTATCTAGTAGTTTGTGAAAACTAAGGAACCGCCGTGTACCGAACGGTATGCACGGTGGTGTGAGAGGTCGGCTAATTAATGATTAGCCTCCTACTCGATACCGTGGGGAATCGCCGGGGGAGGGCTTTTGGCTGACCTGGCTTTACATTTCCCCTGCTTTTCCCATTTTCTTTTTACATAAATCTTACAAACATGTTACCGGATCATGGTTTTTAAAACTCTGGATCCGTGGTAAAAATTTAGTGTACATGAGAGATGAAAAAAAGAAATGGAAATGCGAAAGCAAGAGGAGGAAAATTATTATGAAAACAAGAAAGATGATCATGTTTACAGGCGCAGCCATCATGGCAGCAGGAATGATGGCAGGATGCGGAAGCAATACAAAGGAAACCACAGCGGCCCCCACAACTGCGGCACCCACAACAGCGGCAGAGACCACAAAGGAAACTGCGGCAGAGACAGAAAAGACCACAGAGGCAGCAGGCGCAGAGTTATCCGGCTCCATTTCCATGTCCGGCTCCACTTCTATGGAGAAGTTTGGAAACGCTCTGGCGGAGAGCTTCATGGAAAAATATCCGGATGTGACCGTTACCGTAGAGTTTACAGGATCCTCCGCCGGCGTGGAGGCAGCTCTTTCAGGAGCCAGCGACATCGGAAACTCCTCCAGAAACTTAAAGGATGAGGAAAAGAGCGCGGGCGCGGTGGAGAATATCGTAGCCATTGACGGCATTGCCGTTGCGGTGGATCCCAAGAACACCGTCACAGACCTGACAAAGGACCAGCTGATCTCCATTTATACCGGAGAAGTAAAGAACTGGAGCGACCTGGGCGGTGAGAATATGCCTATCGTTGTGGTAGGCCGTGAGGCTGGTTCCGGTACAAGAGGAGCGTTTGAAGAGATCCTGGGGATCGAGGATAAGTGCGTATACGCCAACGAGCTGGACAGCACCGGCGCTGTAATGGCAAAGGTCGCTTCCACACCGGGTGCCATCGGCTATATCTCCCTGGATGCAGTGGATGACAGTGTCATCGCCTTAAAGCTGGAGGGCGTGGCTCCGTCTGCTGAGACCATCAAATCCGGTGAGTACTTCTTAAGCCGCCCGTTCGTAATGGCGACCAAGGGTGAGATCAGCGAGCAGAATGAGCTGGTGAAAGCGCTGTTCGACTATGTATACTCCGAAGAGGGCCAGGAGCTGGCTGCCAGCGTGGGACTGATCACCGTTAAGTAAGGAAACTGAACGCAGAATCTAAGGGCCGGAGCTGCCGATGAAGCGGTTCCGGCCCGGTTTTTGAAGAAAGTTGAGAGATTATGGCTGAAAAACAAAGCTTTTCCATCAAGGGAAACCGAAAAAACAAGGCGCTGGTGGAGCATGTTGCTGAGGCTGTTTTTACGGTCTGCGCCCTTCTGGCGGTGGTGGCTGTGGCATCCATTACCGTGTATATGATCATAAACGGGACCCCGGCACTTTTTAAAGTGGGGATCAAAGAGATCCTGTTCGGCACTGTGTGGCAGCCGGCGGCCAAGGATCCGTCCTTCGGGATCCTGTACGTGATCCTGACCTCCATCGTCGGTACCACCGCTGCTGTACTGATCGGAGCCCCGGTGGGGATCCTGACGGCGGTGTTCATTGAGGAGATCGCGTCCCCGAGACTGGCGGCTATTGTGAAACCGGCAGTGGAGCTCTTAGCCGGGATCCCGTCGGTGATCTATGGACTTCTGGGTATTTATCTTTTGAATCCGATGATGTATAAGCTGGAGATCGCTCTTTTTGCCGATGCACCGGACCACCAGTTTACCGGAGGTGCAAACCTGATCTCCGCAGTCATCGTCCTGGCGGTGATGATCCTTCCTACGGTGATCAACGTGACGGTCTCTGCCCTTCATGCGGTGCCGAAGCAGCAGAAGGCCGCTTCCCTGGCCATGGGAGCCACCAGGATCCAGACTATTTTCAAGGTCCTCCTTCCCAGCGCCAGATCCGGCATTGCGGCGGCGGTGGTCCTGGGAACGGGCCGTGCCATCGGCGAGGCCATGGCCATTACCCTGGTATCGGGAAGCTCCGTGAACATGCCGCTTCCGTTCAATTCCGTCCGCTTCCTGACCACGGCCATTGTTGCGGAGATGGGATATGCTGCGGGACTCCACAGACAGGTACTGTTTACCATTGGGCTGGTGTTGTTTGTCTTCATTATGTTCATTAACATCAGTCTTACAAAGATTTTAAAAGGCAGGGAGGACTCCTGATGGAACACGCGAGCATCATGAATAAAAAGAGGCGTGTCTCGGACCAGCTTCTGGAGGCGCTGATCTATCTGTGTGCATTTCTGGCCGTGGGCCTGCTTCTGGGGATCATCGGCTATGTATTCTGGAGGGGATTCCGTACCGTGAACTGGTCATTCCTGGTGACGGAGCAGAGCCCCACCAAGGGGATCATGGGTATTGCCGGAAATATTGTGAATACCCTGTATATTGTGGTCCTGACGCTTTTAGCAGCTACGCCCATCGGCGTAGGAGGAGCCATTTATTTGAATGAATACGCAAAACCGGGAAAATTTGTTTCCCTGGTCCAGTTTACCATTGAGACTCTGACGGGGATCCCGTCCATTATCTTCGGCCTGTTTGGGAACGTGTTTTTCGGTAAGATCTTCGGCTATTCCATGCTCACCGGAGCGCTTACCCTGACCATTATGGTACTGCCCCTGATCGCCAGGAATACCCAGGAGGCCCTGCGGACCGTGCCGGACAGTTATAGGAGCGGAGCCCTGGGCATCGGGGCCACCAAGTGGTACATGATCCGGACCATCCTTCTTCCCAGCGCCATGCCTGGGATCCTGACGGGAGTGATCTTAGCCATTGGCCGTATCGTGGGAGAGTCGGCGGCTCTTCTGTTCACTGCAGGCAGCGGCTATTACCTTCCCAAGGGAGGCATGGGACTGTTCAGAAAGCTGTTTGAATCCGGCGGCACCATGACCATCGAGCTGTACTTACAGATGGCCAAGGGAAAATATGACGTGGCCTTCGGCATTGCCTGCGTTCTTCTGGCGCTGGTGCTGCTCTTGAATCTGCTGACCAAGTATCTGGCCGGACGGCTGAATGTGGAAAATAGAAAGTAAAGGGAGAAAACATGCAGGATAGTAAAATCAGCGTAAGCGGTCTCAACCTCTTTTACGGGGAGAACCACGCTTTAAAGGATATCAATATTAAGATTCATGAAAATACGGTCATGGCCCTGATCGGCCCCTCGGGCTGCGGCAAGTCCACGTTTTTAAAATGCTTAAACCGCATGAACGACCTGGTGGACGGCGTGAAGGTGGACGGAAAGGTGCTCCTGGACGGAGAGGATATTTACGATCCAGGCGTGGACACCACGCTTTTAAGGAAGAAGGTGGGCATGGTATTCCAGCAGCCCAATCCCTTCCCCATGAGCATTTACGACAACATCGCCTATGGGCCCAGGATCCACGGGATCAAAAATAAGAGCCGCCTGGACGAGATCGTGGAGAATGCCTTGAAGGGGGCGGCCATCTTTGACGAGGTAAAAGACCGGCTGAAGGCCCCGGCCCTGGGGCTTTCCGGAGGCCAGCAGCAGAGGCTCTGCATCGCCAGGGCCCTGGCAGTGGAGCCGGAGGTGCTTTTAATGGACGAGCCCACATCCGCCCTGGATCCAATCTCCACCTTAAAGATCGAGGAGCTGATGAACGATCTGAAAAAGCGGTACACAGTGGTGGTGGTCACCCACAATATGCAGCAGGCGGCCCGCGTGTCCGATGAAACGGCGTTCTTCCTTCTGGGAGAGCTGGTGGAGGCTGACGAGACCATGAACATCTTCGGTCATCCGAAGGATAAGCGGACTGAGGATTATATTACCGGCCGGTTTGGCTGATGGGGAGGTAGCATATGTCACCGAGAAAATTGTTTGAACAGGAGCTGGAGGAACTGCGCCAGGATGTGCTCCAGATGGCGGAATGGGTACAGGACGGATATGACTGCCTGTTTGCGGCTCTGGAAAAAAAGGATGGAGACCAGATGCGGAGGTACGTCCGTCATGACCGGACCATTGAAGATATGCAGAGGAACATCGAGTCCCAGTGCCTGAGCCTGCTTACCAGGCAGACGCCGGTGGCCAGGGATCTTCGTACAGTTTCCGCAGCCCTTAAGGTGGTGACGGATCTGGAGCGGATCGGCAATCATCTGTCGGATATGGCGGAGCTGTTTGTCCGCATGGATCTGCCGGAGCTTTCCAGATATTCGTCTGCCTTTCCGGATATGGTCCGGGAGACCAGGACCCTCATTGGGAAGGCCGCCAGAGCGTTCGTGGAGCGGAATATGGCCATGGGACAGGAGGCCATTGATGCCGACGATGGTATTGACGATTTCTTTAACCGGATCAAGGAGGACCTGGTAAAGGAACTGAAAAAGGACGGAAGTGATGCCGACGGCTGTGTAGATGCCCTGATGACCGCCAAATATCTGGAAAAGATCGGAGATCATGGAGTCAACATCGGCCAGTGGGAGATCTTCCAGGAAACCGGGGAGATCGACGAGATCCGGCTTTTATAGGAATGATATTTTATATAGAGAAACCGGTCAGTCCAGGGGGTGTGACAGATCCCTCCAGACTGGCCGGTATTCTTTTGGAAGGCCGGGCCGCTGCCCCGCCCTGGAAACCATATGCCCGGAGCGTGGCCGGGATGGCGTCTTTCCGGCCGGACGGTTACAGATCTGCCATCCGGTGCTTCAAAAGGGGAAGCTGTTCCCGCACCTGCTCCACCTCATCCAGATCGATGGAGGTGATCTGCATTCCTTCTTCTGCCTCCATCTGGTTTAAAACAGTCCCCCAGGGAGAGACAGCGATGGAATGGCCCCAGGAGTGGTAGGAAGCGTCCATATCCCTGGCAGGAGCTGTGCCAAAGGTAAAGACCTGGTTGTCCACAGCCCTGGAACGGAATAAAATCTCCCAGTGGGCCGGGCCTGTGGTCATATTAAAGGCTGCCGGGACCAGGATCACCTGTGCCCCGTCCAGGACCATGCGCCTGGCCAGCTCGGGGAAACGGAAATCATAGCAGATGCAGAGCCCCATGGGGCCGAATTCTGTGTCGAAGACAGTGGACTTATCCCCGGCAGTGAGCGTATCGGATTCCTTGAAGCGCTGTCCGCCCTTTACGTCGATATCGAACAGATGGACCTTGCGGTGCTTTGCGATCTGGCGTCCCTCCCGGTCGAAGACATAGGCCGTATTATAGACATTTCCGGCCTCGTCGGATTCTGGGACGGACCCGGCGGACAGATAGACCTGGTACCGCTTAGCCAGCCTGGAAAGGGTCTGCCAGGAGGGGCCGCCGCTGGGCTCTGCGTAGACGGGGAAATTTGGTGTTTCATAGGGGCAGGAAAACATCTCCGGCAGGCAGATCATGTCTGCGCCGGCATCCTTTGCCTGGCAGAACAGACCGTCAAGGAGAGAAAGGTTGGTTTCTTTTTGGGCATACACCCGGGTCTGGAGCTGGGCAACAGTCAGAAGTTTCATGGATATTCCTCCGTTTAAATGTATGATAGATCCAGTATACCCCCTTTTATTGGAGTTGTCTATAATCCGGGAAACACTTGCAAGATCCAAAAAAATGTGGTAATATTCCCCTTGCACATACAGATGTATCATGCAGACGCACAAAAACAGCAAAATCGGATAAAGAGGATCATACCATGGAAAAAAGCAAGTATTATGTCGTGCGGGACAAGGCTCTGCCGGAGGTGCTCCAGAAGGTGGCCGAGGCGAAACAGCTTCTGGATAAGAACCGGTCCATGACCGTCCAGGAGGCCACAGAGCGCCTGGGCTTAAGCCGCAGCTCTTTTTATAAATATAAAGATGACATCGCTCCCTTTTCGGACAATACCCGGGGGAAGACGGTGACCCTGGTGATCCAGATGGAGGATGAGCCTGGGCTTTTATCGGATCTGCTCCATGTGGTCTCCGACTATCGGGCCAATATCCTGACGATCCATCAGACCATTCCGGTCAATGGCATAGCCACTGTGACCCTGAGCGTGGAGGTACGGGATAATACCGGCGATATGTCCGGGCTGGTGGAGGAGATCGAAAATATGACGGGAATTCAGAACATCAAGATACTGGGAGTAGAAAGATAGATGAAAGCAGCGATCATGGGATTCGGGACCGTAGGTTCCGGCGTTTATGAGGTATTGGACAGAAACAGAGAGACAGTAAGAAAAAAGGCCGGGGAACCCATTGAGATAAAATACATCCTGAACCGGAGGGACCTGCCCGGCAGCCCGGTGGACGAGCTGGTGGTCCATGAGATCGGGACGATTCTGGAGGATCCCGAAACGGGGCTTGTGGTGGAGACCATGGGAGGCACGTCTCCAGCCTATGAATACGTGAAATGCTGTCTCCAGGCGGGAAAGCATGTGGTCACCTCCAATAAAAACCTGGTGGCGGCCCATGGGACGGAGCTTCTGGCCATTGCCAGAGAAAAGCGGGTCAGCTTCCTTTTTGAAGCCAGCGTAGGCGGCGGGATCCCCATTATCCGCACCATCAACGAGAGCCTGGCGGGAGATGTGGTGGAGGAGATCTCCGGGATCTTAAATGGTACCACCAACTATATCCTGACAAAGATGTACGAGGAGGGCTGGGGATTTGACGAGGCCCTTAAGATGGCCCAGAAGCTGGGATATGCAGAGCGGAATCCGGAGGCGGATATCGAGGGATACGATACCTGCCGGAAGATCGCCATCCTGACAGCGGCGGCCTCCGGCCAGGAGGTGGATTATGAGCAGATCCCCACGGAGGGGATCACGAAGCTGACGGATGTGGATTTCAGCTATGCCGCCAGGCTGGGTGCTTCCATTAAGCTGTTTGGTACCAGCATATGCAGGGACGGCAGGTATTACCTGGAGGTGGCACCGGTATTCATCAATGCCAGAAATCCCCTGTATTCTGTCAGCGGCGTGTTCAATGGGATCCTTTTAAACAGCAATATGCTGGGAGAGTCCATGTATTACGGCAGCGGAGCCGGAAAGCTTCCCACTGCCAGCGCTGTTGTGGGAGACATGATCGCAGCGGTACAGCTGAAGGACCGTCCGGCGGCCCTGGGCTGGACCGGGCAGCGGCTGGAGGTGCTTCCGGTCCGTCTGCTTCCCTGGAAATATTTTGCCAGGTTTGAGGGCAGCAGGGAAGAAAAGAAAACGCTGACAGAGGAGCTGTTTGGAAAGGTGCGCTGGCTGGAGCTGGCGGGGCTGGATGAGTTTGCCATTCTCACCGGCCCCATGACCGGCGAGGAGTTTGACCGGGCGGCCGGGCAGCTTGGCGGTCTGCGCCGGGCGATCCGGGCCCAGGTATAGGAGGAGAGACAATGGAGCATCTGATCTGGATCCTCAGGGAGGGCAGGATCCCCTGCCTCTTCCATGAGCTTACAGGCTTTTATTGTCCGGGCTGCGGAGGCACCAGAGCCGTTCTGGCCCTGCTGGCCGGCCATCCGGTCTTAAGCTTCCTGTACCATCCCCTGGTGCCCTACTGCGCCCTGGTGGCCCTGGTCTTTGCGGTTTCCTATGCCATATACTGGAAAACAAAAGATCCCAGGTTCCGGCTGTACTTAAGCGATGCTTATGTACATGTGGGACTTGGGATCATTGTCGTTAATTTTCTTGTAAAAAACTATCTGCTGGCCGCAAAGGGCATCGATATCCTGGAACAGCTGCCGGGCTGGTAGGCAGCAGGAGCCCGTCCGGATGCCTGGAGCCTCTCCGGGCCTACACCGTCGGCAGAGACTGGCCCTGCTGCTGTAACTGCTGCTCCAGCTGTTCCATGAACTCATTGATCAGAGCTGCATTGGCCGGATCCTTTACCAGGCTGGAAAGGGCCATAAAGTAGACGAACTCGCCGATCCCTAACACCACGGCGATGACGCCCAGGACGATGCCAAAGATGGCGGTGGCGTAAAAGGGCTGTCCTCGTTTGGAGATGATGGCAAAGCAGACGGCCCCCACGCCCAGGATGATGGCCAGGGGAAAGGCAAAGCAGCAGAGGCAGAGGATCCCGAAGATCCCGCAGATCATGGAGACAGTGGCATAGCCGTTTCTGGGCCTGGGCTGGTCCTGCCTCATGGGATCCGGCGCTCCAGGACCGCCGGGGTACTGGTTCTGGCCGCCCGGCCCCTGTGTCCACTGTCCCTGGTTTCCGTTATTATAATCTGACATAAGATTTCCTCCGTGTGGTATATTCCCGGAAGGAGCTTCCGGGATCGTCAGTCACCATTTTATCATGAACAGTTCCTGTTGTCCATATGGGATCCGGTCCCGGCCGCCTGCGCCGGACCGGATATTTTAAGTTGCACATCTCCTGCCTTTGAATTATAATAGTCCTTGAGCCCTGTCTGGGAAAAACAGCAGGCAGAGACTGTGATCATTAGGAGAGACAACATGGATATCATTGCATCACTGACCAGTGAACTGAACGTGGGCCGCGGACAGGTGGAAGCGGCCGTAAAGCTCATAGATGAAGGAAATACCATCCCGTTCATCGCCAGATACCGGAAGGAGGCCACCGGCTCCTTAAACGATGAGGTATTAAGGACCCTGGATGAACGGCTGCGATATCTCAGGGGACTGGAGGAAAAGAAGGCCCAGGTGATGGCCTCCATTGCCGATCAGGGAAAGCTGACCGGAGAGTTAAAAAAGAAGATCGGGGAAGCCCGGACCATGGTGGCGGTGGACGACCTTTATCTGCCCTACCGTCCCAAGAGAAAGACACGGGCCAGCATGGCCAGGGAACGGGGACTGGAGCCCCTGGCAGACTGGATCGCCTCCCAGAACGCAGGAACCTCTCTGGAGGACGCGGCAAAGCCCTATGTTTCAGAGGAAAAGGGCGTGGATTCCGTAAAGACGGCCATTGCCGGGGCAAAGGATATCCTGGCCGAGCGGATCGCTGAGGATGCGGGATACCGCACCTGGGTCCGGGAGATCACCATGAACGAGGGAAGGATCGCTTCCGAGGTCCGCGGCGAGGAGGATCCGGAGTCCGTATACGAAAAATACTTTCACCACGAGGAACCGGCAAAGAGCTGTCCCGGCCACCGTGTCCTGGCCTTAAACCGGGGGGAAAAGGAGAAGATCCTGACGGTGAAGGTGGAAGCACCGGAGGAAAAGATCCTCCAGTATCTGGAGGCCCATGTGATCACCGGGAAGGATCCGGTGACGTCTCCGGTCCTTAAAGAGGTGGTAAAGGACAGCTATGGCCGCCTTATGGCTCCGGCCATCGAGCGGGAGATCCGGAACGCTGTCACAGAAAAGGCAGAAAACGGAGCGTTCCAGGTGTTTAAAAAGACTTTGAACCAGCTTCTTATGGAGCCCCCCATCAGCGGCCAGGTGGTCCTGGGCTGGGATCCGGCTTTCCGTACCGGCTGCAAGCTGGCGGTGGTGGATCCCACCGGAAAGGTGCTGGATACGGTGGTCATCTATCCGACAGCGCCCCAGAATAAGGTGGAGCAGGCGAAGAAGGTCTTAAAGGATCTGATCGAAAAATATCATGTTACGCTGATCTCTCTGGGAAACGGAACGGCGTCCCGGGAGTCAGAGCAGATCATCGCGGACTTTTTAAAGGAGATTCCCGAGGATGTGCGCTATGTGATCGTAAACGAGGCAGGGGCGTCGGTATATTCGGCCAGTAAGCTGGCCACAGAGGAATTCCCTGGCTTTGACGTGGGACAGAGGAGCGCCGTTTCCATTGCCAGAAGGCTCCAGGACCCGCTGGCAGAGCTGGTGAAGATCGACCCCAAGTCCATCGGTGTCGGCCAGTACCAGCACGATCTGAACCAGAAGCGCCTGGACGAGGTGCTGGGCTCTGTGGTGGAGGATTGTGTAAACCGGGTGGGCGTGGACTTAAATACTGCGTCTGTATCCCTGCTGGAGCACATTTCCGGCATATCCAGGACCATTGCAAAAAATATCGTGGCCTACCGGGAGGAAAACGGGGCCTTTACTGATCGGAAGCAGCTTTTAAAGGTTCCGAAGCTGGGGCCCAAGGCCTTTGAGCAGTGCGCCGGGTTCATGCGTATCTCGGGCGGCGCGGATCCTCTGGACGCCACCTCGGTCCATCCCGAGAGCTACCGGGCGGCCAGGGAGCTTCTGGAGCGTCTGGGCCTGGAGCTGGATCCTGCGGGCTTTAAGGGAATGACCGGTTTAGGGAGAAAGGTAAAGGACCGGAAGTCCATGGCAGAGGCACTGGGGATCGGTGAGATCACCCTGGACGATATTATCTCCGAGCTGGAAAAGCCGGCCCGGGATCCCAGAGAGGAGATGCCAAGGCCCATTCTGCGGACCGATGTGCTGGATATGAAGGACTTAAAGCCCGGCATGGTCCTGAAGGGAACGGTCCGGAACATCACAGATTTTGGAGCCTTTGTGGATATCGGCGTCCATCAGGACGGCCTTGTACATATATCTGAAATGTCAGAAAAATTCATCCGTCACCCCCTGGATGCAGTCAGCATCGGGGACATCGTGGACGTGAAGGTCCTGGATGTGAATATGGCGAAGCGGCGGATCGCCCTCAGCATGAAGCTTTAATAACCTAAGGCTATAAACGAATATGGAATGGAGGAAGCAGAAATGAAGTACAATTTTGATGAGATCATCGACCGGTCCGGAACTTCCGCAACAAAGATGGAGAGCCTTCCCAAGGGCTGTCCGGACGACGCCCTGCCGTTATGGGTGGCCGACATGGATTTTGCCTGCGCAGAGCCCATTTTAAAAGCCCTGCATGAGAGGATCGACAAAAAGATCTTCGGCTACACCATGTATGACACCGACGAGTGCCTGGGCGCAGTCCTGAACTGGTATAAAAAACGCTACGGCTGGGAAGAGCAGAAGGAAAACCTGTTTTTCTGCGGCGGCATCGTATCCGCTTACGCCGTGCTCTTAAACCTTCTGACAAAGGAAGGCGAGGGCGTGGTGATCCAGCGTCCCATTTATTATCCATTTACCATGAAGGCCAACAGCAACGGCCGTCAGATCGTGGACAGCCCGCTGATCTACGCAGACGGGAACTATACCATCGATTTTGACGATCTGGATAAAAAGATGGCGGAGCCCAACAATAAGGTACTGGTATTCTGCAGCCCCCACAACCCGGCCGGCCGCGTATGGACCGAGGAGGAGATCCGGAAGGTCGTGGATATCTGTAAAAAATACGATAAATGGATCATCTGCGACGAGATCCACTGCGACCTCTTACGCTGCGGCATGACCTTCCATCCGATCCTTAAGGTAGCGCCTGATTACGCCGACCGGATCGCTGTCTGCACTGCGCCCAGCAAGACCTTTAACCTGGCAGGAATGAAGACATCCAATATCGTGATCCATAATAAAGAGCTCCAGGCTGCCTGGAAGGAGCTGATCGGAGGCAAGCTCTCCATGAACGGCGCAGGAACCCTGGGCCTCACTGCCATGATCGCCGCCTACAACGAGGGCGAGGAGTGGCTGGAGCAGTTAAAGGAATATCTGGACGGCAACTTTGCCTATATCGACGCCTTCCTGAAAGAACACCTTCCCAAGGCTCATATGGTTCCGTCGGAGGGAACGTATTTGGCATGGATCGACTTCAACGGATATGTGGACGGCGATGCGGAGAAGTTAGAGGAGATCATGCAGAAAAAGGCCAGGGTGGCTCTGGATGAGGGCTATATCTTCGGCGATGCCGGAAGAGGCTTTGAGCGGATCAATATCGCTACGCCCAGAAGCGTGGTGGAGGACTGCATGGACCGGATCCTCAAGGCGTTTAAAGAAGAAAAGTTAGTATAAAGGAATCCTGCAACATGAAAATCAGTGTAACAATGACTGCCAGGGACCTGTTCCAGTTTTCCCTGTATAATTCTTACAGTGGATTTTCCGGGGCGTTCAACGTGATCTTTACGTTGGGCGCCCTGGCGATCCTTGCGGTCACCTGGAACTGGGAGACCATCAATGTGTACCAGAGGATCCTTCTGGTATTCTGTGCCCTGATCTTTACGGTGGTGCAGCCTCTGATGCTGGACCGGAAGGCGAAGCAGCAGGCCGGGGCCATCGGTTTTTCCGCGCCCTTAAACCTGACCCTGGGAGACGAAAAGATCGACGTGGAAAAGGCCGGGATGACCGGAGAGCTTTTCTGGAACCAGGTATGGAAGGTAGTCCGCATTAAGAGCATGTACATCATCAAAACAGGCCCTGTCCACGGCTATCTGATCCCCAACCGCTCCATTGAGGGACGGGAGCAGGAGCTGGTGGAGATACTTAAAAAGAATCTGCCGGAATCCAAACGGAAAGGACTGAGATCATGATCGCAACGAGCTTTGGGCCGGAGGATACGTATGCCCTGGGAAAACGCCTGGGAGAGGCGGCGAAGGCCGGGGACGTATTCTGCTTAAACGGTGATCTGGGCGTGGGAAAGACAGTATTTACCCAGGGCTTTGCCTGCGGACTGGGGATCACAGAGCCGGTGAACAGCCCTACCTTTACCATTGTCCAGGAGTATGACGGAGGACGGCTCCCACTGTATCATTTTGACGTATACCGCATCGGCGATGTCAGCGAAATGGACGAGGTGGGCTATGAGGACTATTTTTATGGAGGCGGGGTCACGCTCATCGAGTGGTCCAGACTGATCAGCGAGATCCTTCCGCCCCATGTGACAGAGGTGACCATTGAAAAGGACTTGTCCCAGGGCTTTGATTACAGAAAGATCACGGTGGAGGAGACATAAATGCGGATTTTAGGGATCGAAAGCTCGTCCCTGGTGGCCTCTGTGGCCATCGTGGAGGACGATATCACCATGGCGGAGTTTACCGCCGATTTTAAGAAGACTCATTCCCAGACCCTGCTTCCTATGATCGACGACATGGTAAAGCTTCTGGGGATCGAGCTGTCCACAGTGGACGCCATTGCGGTTTCCGGCGGCCCGGGTTCCTTTACGGGCTTAAGGATCGGTTCAGCCACGGCCAAGGGGCTGGGGCTGGCTCTTGATAAGCCGCTGATCCATGTGCCGACCCTGGACGCCACAGCCTACAACCTGTACGGGGCCGGCGCTCTGATCTGCCCTATCATGGATGCCAGGAGAAACCAGGTCTATACGGGGGTCTACCGGTTCCGGGAAGAATTTGAGATCCTCCGGGAACAGGACGCCATGGACATGGGAGAGCTTCTGGAGGTGTTAAACGGCCTGGGAGAGCCGGTGATCTTCCTGGGAGACGGAGTGCCTGTTTTTAAAGGCCAGATCAGGGAAAGGCTCACAGTTCCGTTTTCCTTTGCTCCGGCCCATGTGAACCGCCAGAGAGCCGCCGCCGTAGCGGCCCTGGGCGCCCGTTATTTTGCGGAAGGGAAAATGGAAAGCTCCGATGACCACAGGCCGGACTACCTGAGAAAATCCCAGGCGGAGCGGGAGAGAGAAGAGAGAGAAGCAAAGGAAGGCGGACGGTAGTTATGGAAAACATCGTCCCTTTCCTGGTGCGTGCCATGACAGAAAGCGATGTGGCGGCAGTCCGGCAGCTGGAGACTGCCAGTTTTTCGGATCCATGGACAGAAAGGCTCCTCCTGGAGACGCTCCAGTGTCCCTATGATGAATCCTGGGTCCTCACTGGAAGCCGGGGAGAGGTCTGCGGTTATATAAACCTGCGGTTCCTGGGAGATGAAGGAGAGCTTATGAGGATCGCCGTGGCCCCGGGTCTCCGGGGGCAGGGGCTTTCCCGGAGGCTCATGGACCGGATGGTAAGCTCTGCCCGGGAAAAGGGCGCGCGGGATCTGACCCTGGAGGTGCGGTCCGGCAATGAAACGGCTATAAACCTGTATAAAGCCTATGGTTTTAAAAGGGAGGCTGTGCGCAGGGGATATTATCGGGATCCGAAAGAGGATGCCTGGATCATGTGGCTCCGTTCCCTGCCAGGAACTCCCTCTTAAATTCCGGATTTTTTCCGCTATAATGTAGGGGTATCCGGGCCGTAAGCCGGCCGCGGAGGAGATTACAGGAAGCGGAAAGGTGAGGATTACATGAGAAAGTACGGGAAAACAGGGAAGCTGGAGACAGTGATCTGCAATATGTGCGGAAAAAAGATCGTCGTTAAAGATGGGATCGTCCGGGAAGGGGCGGCTGCGTTCGACCACGCGTGGGATTATTTTTCAGAAAAAGACGGAGAGGTCCATCATTTCGATCTATGCGAATCGTGCTACGATGAGCTGGTGGGCGGGTTCCAGATCCCGGTGGACGTGGAGGAGCAGACAGAGCTTCTTTAGAAAATATGCAGGAATGTACAGGAGGGCGCAGGTAAAATCATATTTTTACCGCGCCCTCTCTTGCGTCCCTGCGGCGGTTTGTGATATGATTCGTAGGAGCATATAAGGACTGAAAGAAACTGGTTTAGGAAATGAGGAATTTAGAATGTTAGATATCTGTTTACTGGGAACAGGCGGCATGCAGCCGCTCCCCTACCGCTGGCTCACCTCTATGATGGCCCGCTGCGACGGCAGCAATCTGCTGATCGACTGCGGCGAGGGGACACAGGTGGCCCTGAAGGAGAAGGGATGGAGCCCCAAGCCGGTGGACGTGATCTGCTTTACCCACTATCACGCGGATCATATCAGCGGTCTGCCGGGATTCCTTCTGACCATGGGAAATGCCGAGCGGGTGGAGCCGGTGCTCCTGGCCGGCCCCAGAGGCCTGGAGCGGGTCGTGGGAGCCTTAAGGACCATTGCGCCGGAGCTTCCGTTTCCTCTGGTGTTCCGGGAGCTGTCGGAGCCCAGGGAGCAGTTCCAGGCAGGCCCCTTTGTGATCGACGCCTTTAAGGTGAACCACAATGTGGCCTGCTACGGATACAGGATCTCCATTCCCAGAAAGGGCCGTTTTGATGTGGAACGGGCAAAGGCACAGGGGATCCCCCAGAAGATGTGGAGCCGGCTCCAGAAGGGGGAGACCCTGGAGCATGAAGGGCGGATCCTGACGCCGGATATGGTCCTGGGAGAGACCAGGAGGGGCCTTTCCGTTACATATTCCACGGATACCAGGCCGGTGCCGGTGATCGCGGAATACGCAAAGGACAACGATCTGTTTATCTGCGAGGGCATGTACGGAGAAAAGGAGAAGGCGGCCAAGGCCAGGGAATATAAGCATATGACGTTCCAGGAGGCGGCAAGGCTGGGCCGGGAGGCTGCGCCCAGGGAGATGTGGCTGACCCATTACAGCCCGTCCCTGATCAGGCCGGAGGACTATCTGGAGGAGATCCGGGAGATCTTCCCAAGGATCAAAACAGCCCGGGACGGCTGGTCCATGGAACTGGGCTTTGACGAAGAGTAAAGCCGGAAAGAGGTTTTGAAACAATCATGAAGATACGTAAAACGGATGAAGATGTATATATTCTTGCCATAGAGAGCTCCTGCGATGAGACGGCGGCGGCTGTGGTGAAGAACGGCAGGGAAGTCCTGTCCAATGTGATCTCCTCCCAGATCGCCCTCCATACCCTGTACGGAGGCGTGGTGCCGGAGATCGCATCCAGAAAGCATATTGAAAAGATCAACCAGGTGATCCGGGAGGCCTTAAAGGAGGCGTCCATGACCCTGGAGGAGATGACGGCCATTGCTGTGACCTATGGTCCCGGTCTTGTGGGAGCTCTTCTGGTGGGAGTGGCAGAGGCCAAGGCCATCGCCTACGCGGCGAAAAAGCCTCTGGTGGGCGTCCACCATATCGAAGGCCACGTTTCGGCCAATTTTATCGAGCATCCGGATCTGGAGCCTCCCTTTGTGTGTCTGATCGTCTCCGGCGGACACACCCATCTGGTGATCGTGAAGGATTACGGGGAATTTGAGATCATTGGCCGCACCATGGACGATGCGGCGGGAGAGGCCTTTGATAAGGTGGCCCGTGCCGTGGGACTGGGATATCCCGGCGGTCCTAAGGTGGACAAGGCGGCAAAGGAAGGAAATCCCCATGCCATGGAATTCCCCAGGGCAAAGGTTGGTGGATCTGCCTATGATTTCAGCTTCAGCGGCATGAAATCCGCTGTCCTGAACTACATCAACCAGGCCCAGATGAAGGGAGAGGAGATCTGCGTGCCGGATCTGGCTGCCTCGTTCCAGAATGCGGTGGTGGATGTGCTGGTGTCCCGGGCTGTGGCGGCGGCGAAGGAATACG
The DNA here is from genome assembly GCF_025567195.1 of Alitiscatomonas aceti. NCBI lineage: Bacteria > Bacillati > Bacillota > Clostridia > Lachnospirales > Lachnospiraceae > Alitiscatomonas > Alitiscatomonas aceti. The sequence goes on from NZ_JAOQJF010000046.1 coordinate 16,374, forward strand.
GCTATGATAAGCTGGCCATTGCCGGCGGAGTGGCCTCCAATTCTGCCTTGAGGGCAGGAATGAAGGCAGCCTGTGAAAAAGAGGGGATCCGGTTTTATTATCCATCCCAGATCTTTTGTACAGATAATGCGGCAATGATCGGCGCTGCCGGTTATTATGAATATATCAATGGCGCCAGAGCCGGGTGGGATCTCAATGCGGTCCCCAATTTAAAGCTGGGAGAGCGGTAGGCGCTGTCTGAAGGGAGAAACTATGATGGGAGAAAAGGGGGAGAGGACTGCGGCTGTGGTCCTGGCGGCTGGCCAGGGGAAGCGGATGCAGTCCGGCGTGGCGAAGCAGTACCTTCTTCTGAAGGAGAGACCTGTGATCTGGTATTCCCTGGAGGCCTTTGAAAAAAGTCCGGTGGATGAGGTGATCCTGGTAACCGGAAAAGAGGAAACAGACTGGGTACGGGAACATATTGTGGACCGGTATGGGTTTAAAAAGGTCAGGGCAGTGGTCGCCGGAGGCGCAGAACGGTATCATTCTGTCTGCCGGGGATTGTCCGCCCTGGACGGACAGGATCAGAGACCAGATCTGGTCCTGATCCATGACGGAGCCAGGCCCCTGATCTCGGAAGAGGTGATCCGGAGGACCATAGAGGCGGCCCGGGAGTACGGGGCCTGCGTGGCAGCCGTTCCGGTGAAGGATACGGTGAAGGTCGCCGACGGGGATCAGTTTGCAGAAACGACCCTGGACCGGAGCCTGTTATGGCAGATCCAGACGCCCCAGGCGTTCCGGTACGGTCTGGTGAAGGGGGCCTATGACAGCCTTATGGCAGATCCGGCTCTCCAGAAGGGGATCACCGACGATGCCATGGTGGTAGAGCGCATGACCAATGAGAAGGTGAAACTGGTCATGGGAGACTACCGGAATATCAAGGTGACAACACCGGAGGATATGACTGTGGCAGCGGCTTTTTTGGATGATCTGAAAAAGATGTAAAAAAAGTTTTGAAAAGCGCTTGACAAAAACGCAAGTATCGTATAGAATGTAAAAGCACGTTTGAGAGAGCGCTTTGGAGAGATATCGAAGTGGTCATAACGAGGCGGTCTTGAAAACCGTTTGTCCGCAAGGGCGCGTGGGTTCGAATCCCACTCTCTCCGCTACTGTATCGCGGAGTCGGGTAGGACCGGATCCGGTGCAGCAAACTGAATATCGGATTCCTTAAAGGAATGTGATTCAGCCATAAATGCAGAAGTACCCAAGTGGCTGAAGGGGCTCCCCTGGAAAGGGAGTAGGTCGTTAGTAGCGACGCGAGGGTTCAAATCCCTCCTTCTGCGCTTGAAGTTCCAAGATGCTGAATGCTGAAAGAAACTTCGAAAAAAGTTTAAAAAAACTCTTGACAAACAGAAAGAGTTGTGATAAACTTGCTAAGCTGTCGCTGAGAAAGACAAGAACAGCACAGAACCTTGAAAACTGAACAGTATGTAAAACCCTGAAAATTCTTATAAAA
>NZ_JAOQJF010000047.1:0-16651 GCF_025567195.1 Alitiscatomonas aceti
TCATTATACAGCTTAAACAATGAGTGGATTAAGACCCAACTGGCTGTTGGGTACTGAAATCCTACACTTATATATTAGGAGGAGGTGCGGAACAGTGAATACTGCTGCTATACGCGCCAACCGGCGCAGGCTGCTGATCCTGACCGTAATAGTCCTTTTCTGCGCAGCAGCCTATATGCTGGTGGAAGTGGACTTTTCCAACCCCAGGCTGTTTGCGTATGCCATGAAGCTCCGGGCCCCAAAGCTCATCGTCATGCTCATTACCGCCTTTTCCATCGGAGGGGCTTCACTGGTGTTCCAGTCCATCATCAACAACACCATTGTGACACCCTGTCTGCTGGGGATGAATTCCCTCTATACCCTCATCCATACGGCAGTGGTATTTTTCCTGGGATCGGCCAGTGCGGCAGCCTCCAATGCGAATTTGTCCTTTGCAGTGGATGTGGTGCTCATGGGCATTGCGGCCACAGTTATTTACAGCTGGATCTTTAAAAAGACAAAGCACAATGTACTGTATGTGCTGCTGGTGGGCACAGTGCTGACCTCCTTCTTCGGCAGCATCCAGACGACGCTGACCCGGGTCATGGATCCCAATGAGTATGACAGTCTGGTGAACACCCTGGTGGCCAGCTTCAGCAATATAAACTCTGAGATCATTGTTTTTTCCCTGATCCTTCTGGCAGCCGTAATCTTTGCCCTGCGAAAAGAGCTGGCCCTGTTGGACGTACTGACCCTTGGAAAGGAGCAGGCCATCAATCTGGGTGTGGATTATGACCGCTGCATCCGCCGCCTGCTGCTGGGCGTAGCCCTCTGCATTGCTGTGGCCACCGCCATGGTGGGACCCATCTCTTTTTTGGGCCTCATCATCGCGAACCTGTCCAGACAGCTGCTCAAGACCTACCGGCATACCCAGCTGGTGCTTGGCTCAGCTCTGTTTGGTATGATCGTACTGGTGGGCGGGCAGCTCATTGTGGAGCACATATATTCCTATTCCGTTCCGGTGAGTGTATTCATTACCGTGGGCGGCGGTCTTTACTTCCTTTATCTCCTATTGACAAGAAAGAAGGTGTGATTATGAATGTGCAGGAATTGAAGAAACAATATGACGGAAAAACTGTGGTGGACGGCGTGAGCTTTGCCATCCCCAAGGGGAAGGTGACTTCCCTCATCGGTCCCAACGGTGCGGGAAAGTCCACAGTCATGGGCATGATCTCACGGCTTATCGCCCACGACAGCGGGGTGGTAGACTTCGAGGGAAGGGATATTGGAAAGTGGAAAAGCAGGGAGCTTTCCAGACGGCTTGCCATCCTGACCCAGTCCAACAGCATTCAGATGAAGCTGACCGTGCGGGAACTGGTGGCCTTCGGGCGCTTCCCCTATTCAGGGAACCGGGTCACCCTGGAGGATCAGAAGATCATCGACCGGGCCATTTCCTACATGGAACTGGAGGGCTTCCAGGACCGCTTCATTGACGAGCTTTCCGGAGGCCAGAGGCAGCGGGCCATGATCGCCATGGTCATTGCCCAGGACACCGAGTATGTACTTCTGGACGAGCCTACCAATAACCTGGATATCTACCATGCTACCAATATGATGAAAATCGTCCGCCGTCTCTGTGACGAGCTGGGAAAAACAGTGATCCTGGTGCTGCATGAGATCAACTATGCGGCATTTTATTCCGATTATATCTGTGCCTTCAAGGACGGAAAAATCGCCAGATTCGGCACTGTGGAGGAGGTGATGACAAAAGAGAATCTGTCTCAGATCTATCAGGTGGATTTTGAGATCCTGACCATTGCAGGAAAGCCCTTATCCATCTACTATTGACCCTGTTTTTCAGTACTTTTTTAGAAAAGGAGCAATCAGACATGAACATGAAAAAAACGATCTTTTTTGCCCTGGCCGGCGTGATGTCCCTTGGCCTTGCAGCCTGCTCTGGGGAGAACGTAAAAACCACATCCGGGGACAGTATCCCGCCTGCCAGCAGCCAGACCGCCAGTGGATCGCAGAACAAGGAGAGGCCTGAGTCCGTGACCATCATAAGCCTCAACGCCAGCAAGGAGGAAACGGAGCTGGAGGTACCCTACGATCCCCAGCGCATCGCCATTCTGGATATGGCTTCCCTGGATATTCTGGATGCCCTGGGCGTGGGGGACCGGGTCGTTGGCACTGCTGATACCAGCCTGGAGTATCTCCAGAATTACATCAATGACGACATTTCCAGCCTGGGAACCATCAAAGAGGCGGATCTGGAGGCGGTCATGGCCTGCGAGCCGGATGTTATCTTCATCGGAGGCCGCCTGGCTTCCAGCTATGACGCTCTCAGCGAGATCGCTCCCGTGGTCTATCTGGCCACGGACACTGAACTTGGCGTAGTGGAAAGCGTCCGACGGAATGCCATGACCATCGCATCCATGTTTGGGCTTGAGGATAAAGTAGATGAATTAATGGCTGGCTTCAATTCCCGCATTGCTGCCCTGGCTGAATTTTCTGCCGGAAAGACTGCGATCATAGGGCTTGTCACCAGCGGCAGCTTCAACGTGCTGGGCAATGATGGACGCTGCTCCATGATCGGACGGGAGATCGGCTTTGAAAATATCGGCGCGGCCGCCGATATTGATACCTCCACCCACGGCAATGAGGCTTCCTTTGAATTCATTGTGGAAAAGGATCCTGACTACATCTTCGTCATGGATCGTGATGCAGCCATCGGCACCGATGGGGCACAGCTGGCCCAGGAGATCATGGAGAACGAGCTTGTGATGGGGACGGACGCCTATAAGAATGGTCATCTCGTCTATCTGGCCCACCCGGCTGTGTGGTACACCGCCGAGGGAGGCATCACCGCTCTGGATCTTATGCTGAAGGATCTGGAGAGCAGTCTGCTGGGTTAAGGCAGTTTCCATATAGCAGCAGTGTATACAAACACGCACCGGTTACAGAGCCTATAGGTATGCTGTGCCCGGTGCGTGCTGCGTTGTGCGCCTGGTCTTGCACATTTCTAAAGGGTGCAGGTCCAAAATCCGTCCGGCAGCGGGAAGGATATAGGGGGAGGCAAGGGGGGGCATCGTGAGGTGGAATCTGAAGGCAGCTGGATATGGGGAATCTACCAGCCCATGGGCAAGCCTCTGGTCTGATGAACAGAAATGTGGGCAGGGAATAAAAGAACGGATGTTCGATGACTCTGTACTTTTGGAATTATTTATGTTACAATGTCTGCAAAACAGACATTGTAACATTGCGCATCTGGTTTCTGTGTTTAACATGGTTTGTCCATGTTTCGGCCATATCGAATTACATAGGTACGGCAGGCTCAAAAAAACAAATTCTGTTTTAAATCCTGGAGGTGGTTCTTATGCAAAATGAACAAAAAGTTTTTGAATTACATTCCGAATACGCCCCCACCGGCGACCAGCCCCAGGCCATTGAGGCGCTGGTCAAAGGATTTCAGGAAGGCAATCAATTCCAGACCTTATTAGGAGTTACAGGGTCCGGCAAGACCTTTACCATGGCCAATGTGATCCAGCAGCTAAATAAGCCGACGCTGGTGATCGCGCACAATAAGACCTTAGCAGCACAGCTCTATGGTGAGTTCAAAGAGTTTTTTCCAAATAATGCAGTGGAATATTTTGTCTCCTACTATGATTATTACCAGCCGGAGGCATATGTCCCTTCCACTGACACATATATTGAAAAAGACTCGGCCATTAATGACGAGATCGATAAGCTGCGCCACTCGGCCACAGCGGCGCTTTCAGAGAGAAATGATGTGATCATTGTGGCCTCTGTATCCTGTATCTATGGACTGGGAAGCCCCATCGACTATAAGGAGATGGTGATCTCCCTGCGTCCTGGGATGGAGAAGGACCGGGACGAGGTGATCCATAAGCTGATCGACATCCAGTACACAAGAAATGAGATGGATTTCCGGCGGGGATCCTTCCGGGTCAGAGGAGATGTCCTGGAGGTGTTCCCTGCGTACTCCGGCAGCGAGGCCTACCGGATCGAGTTTTTCGGCGATGAGGTGGACCGGATCTCAGAGATCGACGCGCTGACCGGGGAGGTGAAGGCCCAGCTGGGCCATGTGGCGATCTTCCCGGCCTCCCACTATGTGGTGCCCAAGGAAAAAATGATGGCTGCGACAGAAAATATCCTGGCGGAGATGAAGGAACAGGTGACATTCTTTAAGAGCGAGGATAAGCTTTTGGAGGCCCAGAGGATCGCAGAAAGGACCAATTTTGACGTGGAGATGATGCGGGAGACGGGATTCTGTTCCGGGATCGAGAACTATTCCCGCCATCTGACCTTTGGAAAGCCGGGGGAACCGCCCTGCACGCTTCTGGACTACTTCCCGGAGGATTTCCTTATTATCGTTGACGAGTCCCATATTACGCTTCCCCAGGTGAGAGGGATGTATTTTGGCGACCGGTCCAGGAAGAAGACTCTGGTGGATTATGGGTTCCGTCTGCCGTCGGCGCTGGATAACCGTCCCTTAAATTTTGAGGAATTTGAAAGCCACATCAGCCAGATGATGTTTGTATCCGCCACGCCATCCGTATATGAGGCAGAGCATGAGCTGCTTAGGACAGAGCAGATCATCCGTCCCACCGGCCTTCTGGATCCGGAGATCAGCGTCCGTCCGGTGGAGGGCCAGATCGACGATCTCATCGGAGAGATCAACAAGGAGGTGGAAAGCCACAATAAGGTCCTGATCACAACGCTGACAAAACGCATGGCTGAGGATCTGACGGATTATATCCGGGAGGCCGGGATCCGGGTCAAATATCTCCACTCAGATATTGATACCCTGGAGCGGGCGGAGATCATCCGCGATATGCGCCTGGATGTGTTCGACGTACTGGTGGGCATCAATCTTCTCAGAGAGGGGCTGGATATCCCGGAGATCACTCTGGTGGCGATCCTGGACGCCGATAAGGAGGGCTTCCTCCGGTCTGAGACCTCTCTGATCCAGACCATCGGCCGCGCTGCCAGAAATGCAGAGGGGCATGTGATCATGTATGCCGATTCCATCACCGATTCCATGAAAGCTGCCATCGATGAGACCAACCGCCGCCGGGAGATCCAGCAAAAGTATAATGAAGACCACGGCATTACACCCCAGACCATTAAAAAGGCCGTCCGTGACCTGATCTCCATTTCCAAAGCGGCAGCAGCAGGAGACGGGGAATTAAAAAAGGATCCGGAATCCATGGATGCAAAGGAGCTGGATAAGTTGGCAAAGGAACTGGCAAAGAAGATGCGCCAGGCAGCGGCCGAGCTGAACTTTGAGGAGGCGGCCAGACTGCGAGACCGTATGAAGGAGGTAAAGCAGATGCTCCTGGAGCTGGAGGGCTGAGACGGAAACGCTCAGAAGGATGTAAGTTTATATTGACAACCAATCCCGGTAAGGCTACAATATCTGCGGAATCGAAGCAGATCCGGGAAGAACAGGATGGGAACCATGAGACTGTGTGACTGTGCTGCCGGAAAGCTATATATGATCCGGACGGTTACGGCAGAGGAAACGATCGTCCGGCGGCTGGAGGCCCTGGGACTCGTCGAGGGAACAAAGGTCCATATTCTGATGAAAAAACAGGACGGCTCTCTGATCGCCGCATTCCAGGGGACACGTCTGGCGCTGGGAAAAAAGATCGCTGGAGCCATTGAAGCGGAGGACTGTGAAGAACATGGGCGCTGAGAGTGTGACGGTCTGCTTTACAGGAAATCCCAACTGTGGAAAGACTACGCTTTTTAATGCGTATACTGGCGCAGGGAAAAAAACAGCCAACTGGCCCGGCGTTACCGTGGAACTGTCGGAGGGGAGCCTGATGCACCGGGGCCGTCCGGTGCGCCTGGTGGATACGCCGGGAATTTACAGCCTGGATCCCTATACTATGGAAGAAACAGTGACCAGACAGTGCATAAGGGACCAGAAGGCGGATGTGATCATCCATGTGGCAGATGCACTTTTGCTGGAAAGGAGCCTGTTTCTGACCATGCAGCTATTGGCGGAGGGAAAGCCTCTGGTCCTGGCTCTCAATATGATGGATCTGGTCCGGGAACGGGGGATGGACATTGATACAGAAGGACTGTCCAAACTCCTGGGAGGGATTCCGGTGATCCCAGTATCAGCCAGAAGGAGGACTGGGCTGGAGGAGCTGATGGATGCCGCCGTGGAAGCGGCCAGAGCCCGCCGGACGGCAGACGGCAGCGGCCGCTTTGTATCGGGAGCCCGTTATTCTGTATACAGAAGCCATTCTGCGCGCAGCGATGGGCCTGCATATGGCGATGGCCCTTCTGGATCCGGAGGCTCCTGGCATGGCCCGGTGTCTGCCAGGGAGCTCCATGACCGGGCCCGGCAGCTTGCCGCTGCCTGTATCCGGTACAGAGGCAGTCCCGCACAGAATAAAAGGAACACGGATCCCAGCGTTGGGAGAGTATTGGATTCCTTCACTGACCGGGCGGACCGGCTCCTGGCCCATCCAGTATGGGGGATCCCCATATTTTTTGGGATCCTGGCCCTGGTATTTTTTCTGACATTTTCTGCCGGAGGCTTTTTGAGAGGATATTTTGAGCGGGGCCTGGCCATGCTTTCAGCGTATATCCTGGAGCTCCTGGGCTGGTGCCGGGTCTCCGGCTGGATCATTTCCCTGGTATCCGATGGGATCCTGGCCGGAGTGGGAGGAGTCCTGGGCTTTCTGCCAAACATTGCCATCTTGTTCCTGGCCCTGGCCTTCTTAGAGGACAGCGGCTATATGGCCAGGATCGCCTGGGTCATGAACGGGACCATGGCCTCGGCGGGACTTTCGGGAAAAGCCGTTCTCCCGGTGCTCCTGGGATTTGGCTGTACGGTCCCGGCAGTCCTGGCATCCCGGATCCTGGAGAATGAAAAGGACCGGAGGCGGACGATCCTTATGACGCCGTTCATGTCCTGTTCAGCCAGGCTTCCGGTCTATGTGCTGTTTACGGGAATGTTCTTTCCAGAAGCATCAGCGGCGGTGATCGGAGGCTTATATGTTCTGGGCGTCCTGGCGGCCCTGGGGACGGCCTGGGCAGCCTGGAAGGCAGGACGGGAGGAGCCGTATGAGGATATTCTGCTGATGGAACTGCCGGAATACCGGTGGCCGGATCTGGGAACTGTGGTCTCCTGTGCCTGGGAACGGGTCAGGGACTATCTGGAAAAAGCCGGGACCACGATCTTTCTGGCCTCCCTGGTCCTGTGGTTTTTCCTTCATCTGGGACCACAGGGAGCTGCGTGGGATGTATCAGAAAGCTTCGCGGCAGTCCTGGGCCGGGGCCTGGCTCCGGTCCTTGTCCCGGCCGGCCTGGGAGCCTGGCAGACGGCAGTGGCGCTGCTCACCGGACTTTCGGCAAAAGAGGTGGTGGTATCCAGCTTCTTTATTCTTTACGGAGCCGGGAACAGAGGTGCTGGAACAGGCCATGAGGCTCTTGCAGCCAGTCTTGCAGCCGGCGGCTTTACCGGAGCCAGCGCCCTGGCACTTCTGGTATTCTGTCTCCTTTACACACCCTGTGCGGCGGCCATGGGGGCCATAAAGCAGGAGACAGGATCCCTCCGCTGGACTGTGGGACTGGCGGTTTATCAGCTTTTTCTGGCCTGGATATGCGCCGTGCTCGTATACCAGGCAGCCAGCCGGATCCCGGGGCTGGGATGACGGAAAGATTTCAGCCTGTATGGAAGCAGGCGGGAGTGAAATAGACAAAGAGAGGAAAACAGAATGGATGAGAAACTTCTTCTGAAGGCCGTTGTTCTGGCCGGAGAGATCATGCTGTCCAGCGGCGCAGAGGTATCCCGTGTGGAAAATACCATGCAGTTCATGCTGCGGCGGTCCAACTGTGAGGTCACGGAGGCCGTGGTCCTGGCCACAGGACTTTTTGTGACTATGGCTGACCCGGGCGGAGAGCCGATGACCTTTTCCAAGCGGATCCCTGCCAGAAGCACAAACATCAACCGGATCTGCCGGGTCAATGAGGTCTCCAGGCAGTTCTGCCATATGGAGCTGACGGTGGAGGAGGCCTACGAGGAGCTGAAAAGGATCCAGAAGGAGATCCTTTATAAGCCATGGATGAAGCTTGCCGGGATCATCGGTATATCTGTCAGCTTTATCTTTATTTACGGCGGGAACTTCCTGGATCTTTCCACGTCGGTCCTGGTGGGGATCTGTATGGCGGCGGCGGACCGGTTCACAAAGATCCTCCGGCTCAATGATTTCAGTACCACGGCCTTCTGCGGGTTTGTGGTGGCCTTTTCTGCTATGCTCATCCAGGAACTCTGTCCTTTTAAGGTCAGCGGCGATGTGATGATCATGAGTGCCATCATGTATCTGGTGCCCGGGATCCCCTTTACCACTGCGGCCCGGGATACCATTAACGGAGACTATGCCGCCGGATCTGCCAGGATGCTGGAATGTATCGTTGTGGCCCTGGCCGTGGCTGTGGGCGTGGGCTTTGGAATGGTCTGCTTCCGGACATTATGGGGAGGAACGCTATGATGATACTTCAGATACTCAGCGCTTTCAGCGCTGTGCTGGTATTTACCATGATCCTGGAGATACCGAAAAAATATATGCTTTATGCGTCCGCCTCGGGTGCGGTGGGCTGGTGGGCCTACCTGATGGTCCAGAACAGCGGCCATTCGTCTATGCTGGCAGCGTTTTTATCTACTCTGGTGGTGGCCTTTTTAAGTCATATCCTGGCCAGGGTCAAAAAGGCCCCGGTGACAGTGTTTCTGATCACGGGAACGCTTCCGGCAGTGCCGGGAGCCGCCATATACCGGAGCGTTTATTATTTCCTCCAGAACGACTCGGCGCTGGCTACAAAAAATCTTCTGGAGACCATCCAGATCGCCGGAGCCATTGCCATGGGGATCTTTACCATGGACTCTCTGTTCCGGCTGGTTCTGGCCTATGACAGGAAAAAAGCGGAGAAGGGATGATGGTCCCTGTTTCCCGGCTGAAGATATAGATGCGGTCCGAGAGCACGTCCTCCTCAGAGACGTCCTCCCGGTTGATCTCCTGGACCGTCCGGCACAGGAACGCATAATCGAACATAAGATGATCTGGAAATAAAAGGACTTCGTGGATACTGGAAGGCAGGATGATCACATCCGTCTCTTCCTGGTCTGCGAAGTCTTTTATTATATCCCTGTAAAGCATACAGGAGGCTCCGTAGATCCCGCGGCGGTTGGTGAGCACATGGAGTGCCGGCCCGTCTGCTGAGATCTCCACCGCAGGCTCAGCCGCTTCCAGCCCCTTCGCAGCTGCCATAGGCTCAGTGGCTCTTAGGATCTGCGATGCAGCCACATGTTCTGCCGTCTCCAGCCTCTCTGCAGCTGCCATAGGCTCAGTGCCTCTTAGGATTTCCGCTGCAGCCGCGGATCCTGTCGTTTCCAGATCCCTTTCCGTCTCCGCCAGGTCCGGGAACGGGGTATCTACGTAAACGGACGGCAGAAGGAGCTCCGTCAGAGGCGTTAGGACAGGGGGAAAGAGAATGGGGGTATTTTCCTCTGCCAGGGAGCGCAGGGTATCTGCATCCATGTCCCAGGAGGAAAGGAGCGGCCAGTGGACCAGGGCGGACACCAGATCGGCAGAGTCCAGGTCCAGGCAGATGAAAAAGACCATAGCCAGATCGTGAAAGGGGAACCATGGGATATGTTTCAGCAGTTCTTCATTCCGCTCCTGGGAAACCAGACGGAAGGCAATGCGGGTTTTTGCAAATTCTGGATCCAGGATCTCCTGGCATATGGAGGATGGGAACGGGGGCCTGCGCTCCAGAAAAGAAAGAACAGAGGCACATATGGTCTCCATAGGTATGCCTTTTTGGTACTGGTCATACAGAGGCTCCAGATAGACGACCGGCCCCAGGGCACTGTCAGCAGGGAGTGCAAAGAGGACATCCGGACATACGCCGTTATTTTTGCAGAGTGCTTTTTGAATAAATTGAGTGCCTGGATCTGAATTTTTGCGCAATATATCCGATATAGCTGAACAAAACTGTGAATAGTGCATAGAAATTACCTCCAGAAATGAAGTTGAATGTGATTAAAAGAAATGGTGTCTATATTGTAAGGGATAAAAAACATGAAATCAATAGTAATTTATGCTTGATTTCTTGGAATAAATGTGATAAAATAACGAAAATTAATTACATATATTTGTGCAAAATGGATAGTATGCCTGTGCATGGGGATATACGATCCATTTAAAAGTGTTTTCTAAATCGATGCATTTGGCCAGTGGTCATGCAAATATAATTATGAGGTGAGAGAGTATGACAAAAAAACTTATGCGCGGCTTAGTACCGGTAATGGTCCTTTCAGCGGCAGCAGCCCTGTTTACAGGCTGTGGCTCCAAAGAGGCTCCCGCAGATACGACCCAGGCTGGCGGATCTAAGGAAACAGAAGCTGCCGGATCCACAGCAGCCTCTGAGAACAAGGAAACCGAGTCCAAGGGAAGTTCCTCCAAGGATACTCTGATCATTGCGACTGCCAATGAGACACCCAGTGTTACCACAAACCTGCACAACGCAGTGGCCGGAGACTATATCAACCAGATGACCCACAACAGCCTGTTCTATACAGACGAGAACCTGGAGCCCCAGCCGTGTCTTGTGGAATCCTATGAGATCGTAAGCGATACCGAATGGGTGTTCAAGCTGAAACAGGGCGTGAAGTTCCACAATGGCCAGGAGATGAAGGCCGCCGACGTAAAAGCATCTCTGGAGCTTTGTAAGGAATCCCCGCAGGTTTCCCAGTACGGCACCTCCAGCGGAACCATTGAAGTAGTAGATGATTATACAATTAAGATGACAACAGACGGCCCGCAGTCCGGTCTTCTTTCTGACCTCTGCCATCACGGAAACGCGATCCTTCCGGCAGACCTGATCGCCAGCGGACACGACTTCAACAAAGAACCCATCGGCACAGGCCCATACAAGCTGGTGGCCTGGAACAAGGGCGAGAGCCTTGAACTGGAAGCATTTGAAGATTACTGGGGCGGCGCTCCGGCTATTAAGAAGGTTGTATGGAAAGTGATCCCCGAGGGCTCCTCCCGTACCATGGCCCTTGAGGCTGGCGAGGTTGACCTGATCATCGAGGTTGAGTCCACTGACTTTACACGCTTACAGGACAACGCCGATCTTGTTACCTTCAACGAGGCAGGTACCTCCCACAACTGGCTGATGATCAACAACGAGAAGGCTCCCTTTGACAACATCGACTTCCGCCGCGCCCTTGCATCTGCCATTGATAAGAATGCAGTGGTACAGGTTGCGTTAAACGGTCTGGGCAGTGTATCTGACAGTATGATCGCTGAAAGCTTCCCGGGCGTTGTGACCGACGGAGCTCCGACCTATGACCCGGAAAAGGCGAAAGAGTATCTGGCGGCATCCGGCTTAAATCCGGCAGACTGCGGATTCACGATCATCTGCTCCGATGATACAAAGCTCCGTGCAGGACAGGTGATCCAGTCCTCCTTAAAGGAGAACCTTGGAGTCGACGTTACTCTGGAATCCATGGACCTTGCTACATACCTGGATAAGACAGCGGTAGGTGATTATGAGGCATCCATCGGCGGCTACACCTCCAGCGGCGTTCTTCCCTATGCCGTAGGCGTTTACCACTCCAAATCCATCGACGGTTCCAACAAGACCCGTACCAACGAGCCGGCCATCGATGAGCTGATCGACAAGCTCCAGGCTACACTGGATCCGGAAGAGAACGTAAAGGTTGTTACCGAGCTCAGCAAGGCTGTGAATGAAAACTGCCCGCAGATCCCGTTATACTTAAGAAACAATGTGCGTGCATACGCCAAAGGCCTTCAGGGCTTCAATCTGAACGCAGGCGGAAACACATTCTACGAGCAGATGAGCTGGGGCGAGAACTAAATATTGGTGGCTTCTATCATACAGATGAACGTATATACGTTTAGATGAACCTTTAAAAGTGAACAGGGATCTGGCCCCTTAAAGGGTACAGGTTCCTGTTTGCATTTAATACATGACTTTTAAGTAATGGATATATGGAAGAATCGGTATATGCAGAGCGGAAGGAGGATTTCATGGGGAAATGAGGGATGGCCTGAAAACCGGATAATTCTCGAGGCTTCTGCAGTCTGTATGTGGAAAATTATATAAAATATTGAAAAAATAAATATAAATACGAAGAAATTTGTGAAAAAAATCCCTATACACAGCAAAAAAATAATGGGGAGGGGAGCGAGAAACGCAGGATACAAGGAAAAAATAACGAATATAGATATAATTTATACTTGATTTATATGGATAAATATGATAAAATGACGAACATAAATCACGTATATTTGTGCAAAATGAATACATTGCTCTATATCTGCTGATGTATGAATGCCTGACAAGGGTCTTCTAAAATTGATGCATTTGGCCAGTGGTCATGCAAATATAATTATGAGGTGAGAGAGTATGACGAAAAAACTTATGCGCGGGTTAGTACCGGTAATGGTCCTTTCCGCAGCAGCCGCCCTGTTCACAGGCTGTGGTTCCAAGGACTCCGGTGCAGACGCAAAACCGGCAGGCGAAACCAAGGAAACAGAAGCAGCCGGCTCTACAGCGGCATCCGAAGACAAGGGAACTGAATCCAAGGGTACTTCTTCCAAGGATACCCTGATCATTGCGACTGCCAATGAGACTCCCAGTGTTACCACGAACCTCCATAATGCGACGGCTGGTGACTATATCAACCAGATGACTCATGAGGGGCTGTTTACCTCCAGCGTTGATTTAACACCGCAGCCGGCTTTGGCTGAATCCTATGAGATCGTAAGCGATACCGAGTGGGTATTCAAGCTGAGACAGGGCGTGAAATTCCACAATGGCCAGGAAGTGAAGGCCGCCGACGTAAAAGCTTCCCTGGAACTTTGTAAGGAATCCCCGCAGGTTTCCCAGTACGGTGACGCAGTGGAATCCGTTGAAGTGATCGATGACTATACAGTTAAGATCACAACAAACGGCCCGCACTCCGGTCTTCTTACAGACCTGAGCCATCACGGAAACGCCATCCTTCCGGCAGACCTGATCGCCAGCGGACATGACTTCAACAAAGAGCCCATCGGTACCGGCCCATACAAATTTGTGGCATGGAACAAGGGCGAGAGCATCGAGCTGGAAGCCAATGAGGATTACTGGGGCGGCGCTCCTGCCATCAAGCACGTGACCTGGAAGATCATTCCGGAGGGCTCCTCCCGTACCATGGCCCTTGAGGCCGGCGAAGTGGACATGATCATCGAGGTTGAGTCCACAGACCTTTCCCGTTTACAGGACAACCCGGATATCGTTACAGTCAACGAGCCTGGTACAGGCCACAACTGGGTAATGATCAACAACGAGAAGGCTCCCTTCGATAACGTGGACTTCCGCCGCGCCATCGACGCTGCTGTTGATAAGAACGCAGTGGTACAGGTTGCTTTAAATGGACAGGGTTCCGTATCTGACAGCATGCTTCCGGAATGCTTCCCGGGCGTTGTGACAGACGGTGCTCCCACCTATGATCCGGAGAAGGCAAAAGAGTACCTGGCAGCATCCGGCTTAAGCCCGGCAGACTGCACCTTCTCTATTATCTGCTCCGACGATACAAAGCTCCGTGCCGGACAGGTGATCCAGTCCTCCTTAAAGGAAAACCTGGGCATCGACGTGACGCTGGAGTCCATGGACCTTGCTACATACCTGGATAAGACCGCAGTAGGTGATTACCAGGCTGCCATCGGCGGATACACCTCCAGCGACGTATTAGCTCACTGCATGGGCGTTTACCACTCCAAATCCATCGACGGTTCCAACAAGACCCGTCTGAACGATCCGGAGATTGATGCTTTCATTGATAAGATCAAAGCTACACTGGATCCGGAGGAAAATGTAAAGATCGTTACGGAACTCAGTAAGTCTCTGAATGAGATATGTCCGCAGGTTCCCCTCTACTTAAAGAACAACGTACGTGCATACGCAAAGGGCCTGGAAGGCTTCACAATGAGCCCGACCGGCGGTATGTACATCGAGGACCTGAGCTGGAGCGAATAATTTTTATTTGAAGTAAACTCTTTAAGAAGATAACAGGGACCTGGCCCCTGGAAGGCCGGTCCCTGTTTTGATTAAAATTTATGTAGAGAGGAGAGGATCGCACCATATGATCAAGTTTATAATCAAACGTCTTCTGGCACTGATCCCGGTACTGGTCGGAGTATCACTGCTCGTATTCTTTATCCTTGATTTAGCTCCTGGTGATCCTGCCAAGGCTGCTCTGGGTGAGCAGGCACGTCCCGAAGATATCGAGGCGTTCCGGGAGGAAATGGGCTTAAATGACCCGTTCATTGTCCGTTACGTAAACTACATGCTGGGCCTCTGTCAGGGAGACCTGGGAACCTCCTATAAGACCCGTGATCCGGTAGGAGAAGAGGTATGGGCCCGTCTGCCAAATACGGCGATGTTAGCGCTTACCTCCACTGTGGTAGCCATCTTACTGGCACTTCCGTTAGGAATCATCGCGGCCATCAAGCAGAACACGCTGTTCGATGGCATCAGCATGTTCATATCCCTCCTGGGTATCTCAATGCCCGTATTCTGGATGGGCCTCCTGCTGATCCTGTTCTTCTCTGTAAAGCTGGGCTGGTTCCCGGTATCCGGAGCAGACCAGGGGATCAAGAGCCTTGTGCTGCCGTCCATCGCGTTAGGCTTCATGCACATGGCATCCATCGCCCGTACCACCAGAAGCTCCATGCTTGAGACGATCCGCCAGGACTACATCCGTACTGTGCGTGCAAAAGGCCTTCCGGAGAAGGAGGTCATCACCCGCCATGCCTTAAGGAATGCGCTGATCCCGACGACAACGGTCATCGGCCTCCAGATCGGAGGAATGTTAGGCGGTTCCGTACTGACCGAGAGCGTGTTCGCATGGCCGGGGATCGGCCGTTACATGATCCAGTCCATCCAGGGCCGTGACATCCCGTCGGTCATGGGCTGCATCATCATCTTTGCACTCAGCTTCGCAGTGATCAACCTGATCGTAGACCTGATCTACGGCTTCATCGATCCGCGAATCAAAGCACAGTATAAGTAAGGAGGGGAAAACAGTAATGAGCAATGCTTCTGCAAAAAATGTAAATGCACCTGCTGACATCAAGAAGAAGAGTCAGTTCGTAGAAGTCTGGAAGCGTCTCTGCCGGAACAAGACGGCAGTCCTCGGACTCGTGATCGTTGCACTGCTGACGCTGATGGCGATCCTTTCTCCGATCCTGATCGACTATGAAACGCAGGTGATCAAGACCAATTACAGTGAGGCCCTCCAGGCGCCCAGTGCGGACCACTGGTTCGGAACGGACGAGATGGGCCGTGACATCTTACTGCGTGTCATGTACGGTTCCACCGTTTCCCTTTCCATCGGAGTGGTGACCGTGGCAGTTTCCCTGACCGTGGGCCTGATCCTGGGAGCGGCAGCCGGATACTTCGGAGGAAAGACGGACATGATCATCATGCGTATCATGGACATCTTCCTTGCGATCCCGGGAACGCTGCTTGCGATCTGTATCGTGGCTTCCCTTGGAAACTCCATCCCGAACCTTGTCATCGCGCAGGCGGTATCCTCGATCCCGACGTTCTCCCGTGTCGTGCGCGGAGCGGTCATCACAGCCCGTGACGCCGACTACGTGGAGGCAGCAAGGGCCATCGGGGCCAAGGATGCGACGATCATCTTCCATGAGGTGCTGCCCAACAGCCTTGCGCCGATCATCGTGCAGACGACCTTACAGGTGGCATCGGTAATCCTTTCCATCGCAGGCCTTTCCTTCATCGGACTGGGAATCCCGGCACCGAGACCGGAGTGGGGCGCAATGCTCTCCGGAGCCCGTGCCTACATCCGTGATTACAGCTACATGTGCCTGTTCCCGGGCCTTGCAATCATGACCACGATCCTCTCACTCAACCTTCTGGGTGACGGACTTCGTGATGCACTTGATCCGAGACTGCGTTAAGGGGGTAGCAAGATGAGCGAAAATGTAAAAATCGAAAACAAGAAGACCGGGGGGAAGGACCTGACCGCAGAGATCAAGAACCTGGTGGTGGAATTCCGCACGGACTACGGAGTGGTGCAGGCATTAAACGGCCTGGACCTTGAGATCGGGAGAGGAAAGACCCTGGGCCTGGTAGGAGAGACGGGAGCCGGAAAGACAACGACGGGCCTGTCCCTGTTACGGCTGATCCCGGACCCGCCGGGAGTGATCGTGGACGGAAGCATCAAGCTGGACGGCCAGGACATCCTTTCCATGAGTGAAAAAGAGATGCAGGACATCCGGGGAAAGAAAGTAGCCATGATCTTCCAGGATCCCATGACCTCCTTAGACCCGGTTATGACGGTAGAGGAGCAGATCGCAGAGGTCATCAAGCTCCATGAAAAAGACGTGGACCCGATGCAGAAGGCCAGGGAGATGCTGGAGTTAGTAGGGATCCCCGGAAGCCGCGGAGGCGAGTACCCGCACCAGTTCTCCGGCGGAATGAAGCAGCGCGTGGTCATCGCCATGGCGCTTGCGTGCAACCCGGAGCTTCTGATCGCGGACGAGCCGACGACGGCCCTGGACGTGACGATCCAGGCGCAGGTGCTGGAGATGATGAAGGG
>NZ_JAOQJF010000047.1:16830-17662 GCF_025567195.1 Alitiscatomonas aceti
ATCGTGGCCGAGATCTGTGACGAGGTATCGGTGGTATACGCAGGGCGTGTCATCGAGCACGGGACCCTGGAGGATATCTTCAAGAATACCCGCCACCCGTATACAGAGGGCCTGTTCAACTCCCTGCCGAACCTTGAGAACCGGCAGGCAGAGTTAAAGCCCATCAAGGGCCTGATGCCGGATCCCAGCAACCTGCCGAAGGGATGCGCGTTCTGCCCGAGATGCGAGTATGCGATGGAGATCTGCAAGACGCAGAAGCCGCCGAGGACGTACCGGAACGATACCCACTATGTGGAGTGCCACCTGTACAACAAAGACAACATCCATGAAGGGAAGGTGAACATTCGATGAGCCAGCCGCTGCTTGAAGTAAAAAACCTCAGAAAGTATTTCAAAACCCCGAAGGGGATGCTGCACGCCGTGGATGATGTCACCTTTACGATCGAAAAAGGAAAGACGTTAGGCGTGGTAGGCGAGTCCGGCTGCGGAAAGTCCACCACAGGCCGTGCGATCCTGCGTCTGATCGAGCCGACGGCCGGCGAGGTGCTGTTCGAGGGCCAGGATGTGGTGAAGCTGTCTGCGGAGGAGATGCGAAAGAAACGTACAGACATGCAGATCATCTTCCAGGACCCGTTCTCCAGCTTAAACCCGCGTAAGACCATCAGCCAGATCATCGCGGATCCGTTAAAGATCAACAAGATCATCACGGACAAGAATGAGCAGATGGACCGTGTGCGTGAGTTGATGGAGACGGTGGGCCTTGCAGACCGTCTGATCAACACATACCCCCACGAGCTGGACGGAGGCCGCCGCCAGAGGATCGGGATCGCGAG
>NZ_JAOQJF010000048.1:0-17330 GCF_025567195.1 Alitiscatomonas aceti
TTTATTACACATTCTACAACGTCACTACTACACTATTCGCCCCAGCATAGCTGGGGGATTAGCTCTTTCATTTAAAGAACTCGTGGTTCCCATGTTTGAACAAAAAGTCCAGGTGATTGTCAAACCAGCGGACATTTTTCCTGCTGGACGCCCTCCTGTTCATAAAATACAGAGCGCCGTCAGAATAATCCTCTCCCGCCAGGGCGCTGTCCACAGCCTCCACCGTGGTGTCTGTGACCCGGCACCGGTTGATGGAGCCGTTGCCCACCGGCGAAAACTGATGTCTCTGGTAGACCACGCTGTGGACCGTATCCGGGAATGTATCGCTTTCCACCCGGTTTAAGATCACATTGGCCACCAGGATCCTTCCGGTCCGGTCGCAGTTTCCAGCCTCTGCCTGGACGATCTTAAGCAGCGTCTGGTAATCCCGGTCTGACAGGGAGACCGATGCTGCTTCCTGTGTTTCCGGTGCAGACAGCTGCTCCGGCGTACCGGAGGCCTCCTGGGCGGCTGCACCTTCCGCAAGCTCAGCGCTCTCTCCGGAAGCTGTCCCTTCCTGGCCGCCAGAGCCCTCCCGGACGGCTGTTTGTTCAGAAGTTTCCGCTCTTTCCGCGGCTTCTCCTTCCGGCGCACCGGAGTCCTCCCCGGCCGCTGCCTCTTCCTGGGATCCAGAGCCTTCCGCAGCAGTCTCCGCTTCCTGATCCGGGACTTCTCCCTCTCCGGCTTCCCCGCCTTCAGGCGTCTCCGCGCCGTTCTCTGCCTCCTCTTTTCTGATCTCTGTTCCGTTTTCCGTGTCCGCGGCCTCCTCAGCCGCCATTATGCTTTCTGGATCACGTTTCTCTTCGTCCGTATTTCCATCATACGTTCCCTCTTCCTGGCCGCCGGTCTCTCCCGGCGTCTCGGCAAAGGCCACCATAGCGCCGTTTCCCGTCTCCGGAAAGCTCCCTGCGGCAAAGGTAATGGCTGTCACCAGAAGGATACCGGCCGTAAGGACTGCCGTATCCCGGCGTCTTTTGGCAGGTGCGCTGGCAGACAGCATTTTTATACTCTGGAAAACTGTCTGAAGAAATGAGTTCCATGTCTGCTTCATCGATTGCCTCTTTTCTCCGTTCTGCCTCCGGAAAGCCTCCAGGCGGCAGATGGTTATTTTTCCGTCTCACCGGACGGCGTCTGTGATTATAGGAGAACGGGAGGCCAAAAGTCAATAAGGCTTCTGCATTTTTGTTGTATTTCACAGCCTTATTTTTAACTTTTGTCATGTTTTTTTAACATTTTGCAAGAACTTTTTCTTGATTTTCCTTGTATTTTTGTTACCATTGGCCCTATGGTCTTTTAAGATTTATTACAAATTTGTTAAGTTTTTATCCCCCACTTTAAAGGGGTTTTCCGGTCCTTTACGCCTTATGTCAACCACTTTTACATGAGATCTGCCATTTCAGCGCCCACATACCTCCCCAGATCCGCCGGGGACAGGATCACCTGGACGCCCCGCATGCCGGCGCTGACGGCGATTTTTTCATACTCCCCTGCCGACCGGTCCAGATAGGTGGGGAATCTCTTTTTCATCCCGATGGGAGAACAGCCGCCCCGGACATAGCCGGTGACCGGAAGGAGCTCCTTCATCGGAAGCATCTCCACCTTCTTGTCTCCCGCCGCCCTGGCCGCCTTTTTCAGATCCACCTCTCCATCCACCGGAATACAGCAGACCATATATCCTGTCTTTTCTCCCCGGAGCACCAGGGTCTTAAAAACGCTCCCATGGTCCACGCCCATGAGATCCGCGGCATGGCTCCCGGAAAGGTCGTTTTCGTCCACCGGATATTCCTTTGCTTCATAGGCGATCTTCGCCGCATCCAGAAGACGCATCACATTGGTCTTAACCAGTTTCTTCATATATAATCCCTTCTTTCTAAAAAACTCCTCTCCGTTTCGTCCCTTGGACGATCCGGAAAGGAGTTTCTTTCATTCATATTGATTATTCGGACCAGTTGTGGAATACAGCCTGGACATCATCATCCTCGTCTAAAAGATCCAGGATCCGGTTCATCTTCTTGATGGCGTCATCGTCGGTCAGCTCCACGTAGTTCTGGGGGATCATGGTCACCTCCGCCTGCATCATGGGGATACCGGCCTTTTCCAGAGCCTCGCGCACCTCGCTGAAGGCGTCTGGATCGGTCACCACCTCAAAGCTGTCCTCCTCCTCGGAGAAATCCTCAGCTCCGGCGTCCAGAGCCGCCATCATCAGCTCGTCGGCATCCATCTCACACTCTTCCTTGTCGATGATGATCTGGCCTTTTCTGTCGAACATGAAGGATACGCTTCCCTGGGCTCCTACGTTTCCGCCGCCCTTGGTAAAGGCGCTCCTTACATTGGCTGCGGTACGGTTTTTATTGTCAGTCAGAGTCTCTACGATGATGGCAATGCCGTTGGGGCCGTAGCCCTCATAAACCAGGTTTTCATAGTTTACAGAGCCCAGGTCCCCGGCAGCCTTTTTAATTCCGCGGTCGATGGTATCGTTGGGCATGTTGTTGGCCTTGGCCTTGGCGATCACATCGCGGAGCTTGCTGTTATTGGCCGGATCTGCACCGCCTTCCTTAACTGCAACGGCGATCTCTCTTCCGATCACGGTAAAGATCTTTCCCTTGGCCGCATCGTTCTTTTCTTTCTTATGTTTAATATTGGCAAATTTGGAATGTCCTGACATTTTTCCTGCTCCCTTTCTTGTTTCTTCTATATTTATCGTATTTCCGTCATAATCTGTAACTGTTATGTCCTTACAGTTACCATAATCTTAAATATTCTAGCATTATTTTAAGTCCTTGGCAAGAGCTTTTCTGCGGATTTTCCCTTCGGGCATTTTCTTCATATTTTCCTGCCGGACGGCTCCGAAACAGCAACGTTTTCTTGACAGCTTTTACAGGCATGTTATAATAGAACTACATAATTATCAAAATATGGAGGCAGCACTATGAAAAAGATTGAAATCGATACCTTTTTGAAATTTCAGTTCGTAAGCAATCCTTCCTTCTCACCCGATGGAAAGTACATTGCCTTTGTGGTATCCAACGCAGACAGAGCGGAAAATACATACAAAGCCAACCTCTACGTTTACGATATGGCTGAAAAAAAGGTTCGGAAGATGACCAGCGGCGGCGACGCAAAGAGCTATGTCTGGACAAACGACAATACCCTTCTCTTCCCGGCTGCAAGATGCAGCGAGGTGAAGAAGAAACAGGAAGCCGGAGAAGCCCTCACAAGCTTCTATGAGATCTCCCCCGAAGGCGGAGAGGCCTGCCACGCCTTTACGGTGCCCGCAAAGATCATCGGCTTTAAAGCACTGCCCGACGGACGTTTCCTTATGACTGCAAGCCAGGATAATCATAAGGACACAAGAAAGAAATCCTATGAGGTCTTCGATGAGCTTCCCTTCTGGAGCAACGGCTTAGGCTACACCAACGCAAAGAGAAACCGCTTTGCCGTTTATAACAGAGAAAACGGAGAGCTTTCTTACGTGGCCTGCGACTGGACCGACTGCACCCAGTCCTCTGTCCTTGGCGATCTTCTCCTTTATAAGGCGTATCCCTGGAAGCAGAACGTGCGCGGTTTAAACGAGGGAATTTATCTCTATAACTTAAAGACCGGCGAGACAAAGACATTACTGGAGCCGGATACCATGCACACCGGAACCATCGAGCTCTTAAACGAAAATGAGGCTCTTGTGGCTGCCATCGACTCCGACTACCGCTATACCAATAAGTACAACAGCTTCTATAAGATGAACTTAGCGGACGGCTCCATGAACCTGTTTGTACCCTATGACGCCTCCATCGCCTCCGGCTCTGTGGGAAGCGACGCAAGATACGGCTCCGGCCGCGGCCAGAAGCTGTTAAACGGCGACTTCTACTTTATCTCCACCGTGGACGACTTTGCATGGTTAAGAAAGCTGGACAAGGACGGCAATATCTCCGACAGCCTCACAAAGGGAAGCTCCTGCGACAGCTTCGACGTCAACGGCGAACACCTGGTAAGCTGTGAGCTCCAGGGAACAAAGCTTGCGGAGCTTTACCTGGACGGTGAGCAGATCACCCACTTCAACGACTTTGTTGGAGAGGAATATTCCGTTGTGACCCCCGAAGCCTTTTCCTTCACAGCCAGCGACGGCTATGAGATCCACGGATGGGTGATGAAGCCGGCGTATTATGAGGAGGGCGTTTCCTATCCGGCCATCTTCCATATCCACGGAGGCCCCCGCACCGTATTCTCCGATGTATTCCATCACGAGATGCAGATGTGGGCCAATGCCGGTTACTTCGTATTCTACTGCAATCCCAGAGGCTCTGACGGCCGCGGCACCGATTTCGGAAACATCAACGGCATCTACGGGACCGTGGACTACCAGAACCTGATGGATTTCACCGACGAGGTATTAAAGAGATATCCCCAGATCGATACAGCCCGTGTGGGCGTTACCGGCGGCTCCTACGGCGGCTTCATGACCAACTGGATCGTGGGCCACACCGACCGCTTCAAAGCAGCCGCATCCCAGCGTTCCATCTCCAACTGGGTATCCTTTGAGCACAACTCCGATATCGGCCACACCTTTATCGTAAACAACCAGGGCGCCAATACAAGAGAAAATGTGGAGCTTCTCTGGAAGCAGTCCCCGCTCCAGTACGCCCCCAACTGCAAGACCCCGATCCTCTTCATCCACTCCGATGAGGACTACCGCTGCTATATGGCAGAGGGACTTGCCATGTACAGCGCCGTTATGAGAAACGGCTGTCCTTCCAGGCTCTGCCTCTTCCACGGCGAGAACCATGAGCTCTCCCGCGGCGGAAAGCCGGAAAACAGGATCGACCGTATGACGGAGATCTTAAACTGGATGGACCAGTATCTGAAATAAGACCGACCAAAAAATCCCCCGTCCGGAAGCGGCTCTGCTGCCTGCCCCGGACGGGGGATCCTTTTATCCTTCGTTTTCTTTTTCATGTTCCGGCCCGGCATCCCGTTCCGCCGCTACCGTCTGTATGATCTTATTCTCTGCCTTTACGATACTGAACCGGTAGCCTCCGAAGACCACCTGGCCCTTTTCGTCATCCTCCGGCAGATGGCCCAGCCTTGAGATCAAGAAACCGTTTAAGGTGTCAAAATTATCCTTATCGTCCTCGTCAAATTCCATCTCCAGGGCGTCCTCCACATCGTCCAGAGGCGTCATGCCCGAAAGCTGGAAGCTTCCGTTTTCCTTGACCACGATATCGGGCTCCTCGTTGTCGTATTCATCCATGATGTTTCCGACGATCTCCTCCAGGATATCCTCCATGGTCACGATCCCGGCTGTCTGGCCGTATTCGTCAATGACGATCTCCATATGGATCTTCTCCGACTGCATCTCCTTAAATAAGGCATTGATATTTTTCGCCTCCGGAGCAAAATGGGCGCTCCTTAAAAGGCCGTCGATCTGGCTGATGGGCCTGTCCAGATACTCCTCCTGCTCTGCAAAATAAAGCACGTCCCGCATATGGAGCACGCCTACGATATTGTCGATATCCTCCTCGTAGACCGGGAACCTGGAATTGTTGGCCTCTTTTACGATGAAATCCACTGTTTCCTTTAAGGTCATAGTGCTTTCCAGGGCCACCACATTCTTTCTGTGGGTCATGATATCCGATGCCACTTTATCGTCAAACTCAAAGATATTGGTAATCATTTCCGCTTCGCTGGCTTCCAGCACGCCCTGATCGTGGCCCTCGTTTACCATATACATGATATCCTCCTCGGTCACCTTCTCATTGGAGGACCGGATATCGATGCCCACTGCTTTTAAGACCACAAAGGCCGCCACGCTGATGAGCCAGGTGAACGGCGAAAGCAGCTTAATGGCCCACTCTACCACCGAAAGCGCCTTATAGCAGAACCGGATCGGGCTCTTGGCTGCCACGTGCTTGGGGATTATGACTCCCAGGCAGACCAGAAAAAAGGCCACCACAAAAAATGCCGCTGCAAGGGCCAGCCCCGCCGCAAGGCCCGGAGCCATCGCAAGCTTCACTGCCAGAAATCTCCGGATGTATCCCGCTGTCTGCGGCAGGGTAAAGGCTCCCAGAGCCAATGTGAAAAAGCAGGTGACCACCTGGTTGGTGCGGACAAACTTCCCTGGATCCTCCTGGATCCTCAAAAGAGCCGCCGCCTTTTTATTTCCCTCGTCCCGCTCGTCCTCCAGCGCACTGGTGTTCAGCGCCTGGATCGCCGCCCCAAAGCCGTAGATCAGATAAAATACAGCCACGGAAGCCGCAAACAGCAAAATTCCTATCCACGAATTACCATCGTCCATGAAAAATCTTTCCACTCCTTTTTTATCATTTGTATCCTAATATAGCATCATTGCCACATTTCGTCAACAAAACTCCCGAAATTCACGCCCTTATGTAGCAAGCTCCAGGCTGATCCGCAGGGCTTCGTTGACTTTTTCCTGAAGATTTTCATCGATATGGCATATTTTCTCCCTGAGTCTCTGTTTATCAATGGTCCGCAGCTGCTCCAGGAGGATCACTGAGTCCCGGACCATGTCGCACTGTCTGGCGGAAAGCTCCACGTGGGTGGGCAGCTTTGCCTTATTCATTTTCGATGTGATGGCCGCACAGATCACCGTTGGACTGTGCTTATTTCCCACATCATTCTGTATGATGAGCACCGGCCGGACTCCTCCCTGTTCAGAGCCCACCACCGGCCGCAGGTCTGCATAATAAATATCTCCGCGTCTGATGATCAAAGGTTTCACTCTCCGAAATGGTTTTCAGGTCTCCCTGTACCGAAAGTATTGACACTCTACGATTACCTTATGCAGAACTGCCGCAAAATGATGCCGGAACCTGAAACCGGTCCGGCATTTAAAGGCCGCTTCCCCCTGGGACCGGAATGCTTGTTAAAGCTCCCCGGCCTCCCTGGTCCGTCCCCCGGACACATAGACCCTGGGCAGGCGTTTTCCCATGAGGCATGGGATCTCATAATGGAACCGGCCGCTTAAGTCCGCCAGCTCTTCCATGGTGATCTCCTCTGTTCCGTCCCGGCCCAAAAGAGTCACCTCATCTCCCTCCCTGGCCTCCGGGATCCCGGTCACATCGATCATCAGCTGGTCCATACAGATCCGGCCCAGGATCCTGGCCCGCGTCCCATGGACCAGCAGCTCCCCTTTATTGGAAAGGCTCCTGGGATAGCCGTCTCCGTAGCCGATGCTGACAGTGGCCAGACGCATGGGACGGTCCGCCACAAAGGTCCCTCCGTAGCTCACAGCCGCTCCCGGTCCGATCTCCTTTATATAGGTAATAAAGCTTTTCAGCTCCATGGCCGGTTCCAGAAAAAGAGCCTCCCTCTGTACCTGGTCCGACGGATACAGGCCGTACAGGATGATCCCGGCCCGGACCGCCGTTCCATGGCTCTCCTTCAGATCCATGATCCCGGCGCTGTTGGCACAGTGAAGGATGGGAATGGAAACTCCCGCTTCCTTTACCATCTGGGAAAAATCCAGGAACGCCTGGATCTGCTCCCGGGCAGAGGTCTTATCCGCCTCGTCAGCCCTGGCAAAATGGGTGAACATGCCCTCTGTCACGATCCCTGGAAGTCCGGCGATCTCCTTCACCACCTGGGCCTGTTCCCGGCCGGGCCTCAGACCGATCCGGTTCATCCCGGTGTCCACCGCAATGTGGACCCTGGCCGTCATCCCCAGGGACACCGCCGTTTCCGAAAGCCGTTCTGCCCGCGTAAGATCGAACACTGCCGTCCGGATCTCCTGCTCCACCATGCTCCCATACTGGCACTCCGGCACCGGGCCCAGCACCAGCACCGGCTTTTTTATCCCATTTCCTCTAAGCTCCAGTGCCTCCTCCGCCGTGGCCACCGCATAGCCTGCGGCGTCCTCTTCAATGGCTTTCGCGGTCTGGACCGCCCCATGGCCGTAGCCGTCGGCCTTTACCACGCCGATGATCTTCGTTCCCTCCGGCAGCACGCTCCGGATCGCCTTCATATTCTTCCGGATCCGGTCCAGATCCACCTTCACATACGCTCTTTTATACATTTCCATTGACCACCTCTCCGATACAGCCTGCCAGCTCTCCGGCCAGGACCGAGTGAACGCCGTATTTTTTCTCAGCCGCTTCTCCTGCCAGCCCATGGACATAAACGCCCAGGGACGCCGCCTCGCAGTCGTCCATTCCCATGGCTAAAAGTCCCGCAATGACCCCTGTCAGCACATCCCCGGATCCTCCCTTGGCCATGGCCGGAGAGCCGCTTAAGTTTATAAACAGCTTTCCGTCCTTTCTGGCCGTCACCGTGGCCGCATCCTTCAAAACGCAGGTGACGCCGTACTGGTCCGAAAACTCCCTGGCCGCTGCCAGGGGATCCTCCTTGATCTCCTCCACCGGCTTTTCCGTCAGCCGGGAAAATTCCAGCACATGGGGCGTCAGAATGATATTTTCTGTAAAATACCCCTTCAGATACGGATATCTGGCAGCCAGGTTCACCGCGTCGGCGTCCATGACGATGGGCACATAGGCGTCGCTTAAGACTGCCTCCACCAGTGTCCTGGCATACTCCTCCTGGCCCAGTCCGGGGCCCAGGACGATGGCGTCGGCCCAGCCCGTCTGGGAACGGATATACTCCTTAAATTCCCCTGGCTCCTCGCTGGCCCACTGGGGATCAAAGGAGGACAGCACCGCCTCCGGCAGCCGCTCCTGGATCACACTGCGGTTTTCCTCCACCGTCATGATCTTCACCAGCCCAGCTCCGGTCCGGTACGCCGCCAGGGCAGAAAAATACGCGGCTCCCGCCATGTTTTTTGCTCCGGCGATCACCAGGATCTTTCCATAGGTCCCCTTGTGGGAATCCGCCCGCCGCCTGGGGATCTCCATAAGATCCTCCGGTCCGTGGGCATGGACGTGCTCTCCGGCCTGCTCCGGATCCTCAGGCACAAAGCCCACGTCCTCCACAAAAAGCCGTCCGCAGTATTCCCGGCCCGGAAACAGGGCCTGGCCCACCTTCCTCATGCCAAAGGTCACAGTCACATCCGCCTTTACGGCGCAGCCCATGACAGCCCCTGTGTCCGAGCTGATGCCCGACGGCATATCCACCGCCGCCACCGGGACCAGCTCCCGCTGCCGTTTTTCCTCCATGAGGCCGATGAGCTCCTTATAAACGCCCTCCACCGGCCTTGAAAGCCCGATGCCAAACACTGCGTCAATGATCAGATCGCAGGCCTCTGGAAGCAGATCGCCCAGGGTAAGGATGGGGATCCCCAGCTTTTCCGCCACCGAAAGCTGGACCTCCAGCTCCCGGCTCCGCTTTCCCTCCTGGGACGGAAGGAGGATGACAGAGGAAAAGCCCTGGAGCGTCAGCATCCTGGCCGCCGCCGCGCCGTCGGCCCCGTTGTTTCCAAACCCGCAGACTGCCCAGACCGTCTTCCGTTTCCTTTCCTTTAAAAGCCGCTCCCTTCCCGGACCGTATTCCAGGGCCTCATTCCCCGAAAGCCCCGGCTCCAGAAGCTCTCCGGCCCGTTTTACCACCTCCAGGGCCGCCCGCTCCATCAGTACCAGAGATGGGATCCCGTATTCCTCGATGCTTCTTTTATCCACCGCCTTCATCTCTGCGGCATTCAGCAGATCCTTCATTCCGTCACTCTCCTTCCCCCACGGCAAAGGCCATGGCGTACTCCCTTGTATTGGAAATGGATACCTCCAGCCGGAGGATCCCCTTTTCTTCTGCTGTCTTTCTGGCCCTGCCATACAGGTTCACATAGGGCTTTCCAAGCTCATCCCGGAGGACCTCGATGTCCCCTGGCATAAAGTCCCGGAAGCCCGTCCCGAAGACCTTGGCCACAGCCTCCTTCACAGCAAAATCGCCGGCAAGGACAGAGGCTTTCCCCCCTGCCTGCCGGCGCTCCCTTTCTGTATACACACGCGATAAAAAAGCCTCTTTTTCACAGGCTTTTTTCATCCGCTCAATTTCCACTAAATCACAGCCCGTTCCAAGGATCATACTGTTTTTTCCCGTTCCTTCCGCTCCCGCTCGTCCTGCATACTGCATACCCGGTAGGAAAGACGCATCAGACTCTCTGAAAGATGAACGTTTTCCACCACCACATCGTCGGGCACGTTGAGGTCCGTATGGGCAAAATTCCAGATGGCCTTGATCCCTGCCCGGACCAGACGGTCTGCGATCTCCGGCGCTTTGGACTTGGGGATCGTAAGGGCCGCGATCTGCACCTCGTTGTCCACAATGAACTGCTCCAGATTGTCAATGCTGCGGATCTCCACTCCGCGCACCACCAGGCCGATGAGCCGCGGGTTGATGTCGAACATTCCCTTGATCATGAAGCCGCGTTTTTCAAAGTTGGTATAATTGGCAATGGCCTGGCCCAGGTTTCCGGCTCCGATGATGATCAGGTTATGCTGCCGGTCGATGCCTAAGATCCTGGCGATCTCCGTATAAAGATACTTTACATTATATCCATATCCCTGCTGCCCGAAGCCGCCGAAGTTATTGAGATCCTGGCGGATCTGGGAGGCGGTGACCTTCATCCTGGCGCTCAGCTCGTTGGACGAGATCCTCTCGATCCCCTCCTCCATCAGCTCGCCCAGATAGCGGTAATACCGGGGCAGCCTGGAAATTACTGCCTTTGAAATCTGTCTCTCTTCTGTCATGTTGTGTCTTCACCTTCCTGTGTAACGATCAAATAGCACCTTCGCACAGGGGCAGCACGCCCCGGTA
Organism: Alitiscatomonas aceti; assembly: GCF_025567195.1. Classification (NCBI taxonomy): domain Bacteria; kingdom Bacillati; phylum Bacillota; class Clostridia; order Lachnospirales; family Lachnospiraceae; genus Alitiscatomonas; species Alitiscatomonas aceti. Next base: position 10,756 of record NZ_JAOQJF010000048.1, read on the forward strand.
CGCCGATGTTAACATTATAGCATATCTATGCATTTTGTCAAATCCTTGTCAAGTGGATCGGGAGGAAATTACGCTTACCTTAGTGTGTAGGATTACAATACATGTGCCGCAACGGAATATTTAAAGAGCAGAGATACTTCCTTTGTGTTATATTTTAGTCATCACAACAAAAATCACATAAAGGAGTTCTCTGCTATGGTTAGAGCGTGTATGAAAATTAAAAAGTATACAAAACGTTTATTTACGTCCTCTTTTTCATGGCAGAATAAAGAAAAAGGGGGCTGGTATTATGTTAAGACGTTACGAACTGACAGATCAGGAATGGAAACAGATCGCACCCTTACTTCCTCTGGAAAAGACCGGAAAACCCAGACGTCCCCCAAAGGATAACCGCTCCATGCTTAACGGAATGGTCTGGATCACACGCAGCGGCGCTCCCTGGCATGACCTTCCAAAACGTTATGGACCTTGGAATTCGGTATACAGCCGCTTCCGTAAATGGATTGATGACGGGATTTTTGCCATACCGGTACTGGAGCATATAAATATAGAAGGGAGCAGTGTGCTTGCAGATCGTGGATATGACAGCCATCAGCTTGAGTATTCCGGACGATTCTGGTTCATCCGCAATTATCCGTAAATGGGATTGGAACACAAGTGCTAAAATGATAAAATTATCTTAGGAATTTTGTCATTATGGAAGGAATTGAAACAGATGAAAGATACTCTTGAATTACAAAAATTTTACCCTGAAGAAATAGGCATCACAGAAGTAACTCAAAACGAAAAAGAAATTTATATCCATGTTTCTGTACAATCAAAAAATTGTACATGTCCCAAGTGCGGGGTGCTTTCAGAACATAAACATGGTACTTATAAAAGAAAACTTCAAGATCTTCCGATTTTGGGTAGAACCACGTATTTAATTGTAAATGCTTCCGAGTATCAGTGCGACGATTCTTCCTGTGATGTTACAACCTTTGTTGAGAATGTAGATGGTTTTTTGAATTATTACAGCCGTATGACAGAGCGTTGTGAAGATTTTATATGCACTTTGGCATTGGAAACAAACTGTGAAGGTAGTGCTCGTATCTGCCGTTCTATGAATCTGAAAACCAGTGGTGATAGCATTATCCGATTGTTAACGAAACGATATGCAGCACAACCGGAAGTTCCATGTGGAAGTATTATTGGAGTGGACGATTTTGCATTTAAGAAACGGCATACTTATGGGACAATTATTGTAGATGAGGCAACACATAAACCAGTGGCAATTTTAGATGGGCGTGATGGTAAAACACTAAAAGAATGGTTAAGTAAAAATAAACATATAAAAGCGGTGACACGAGATCGGGCAAGTGCTTATTCAGCAGCCATAAAGGAAATATTGCCCGAGGCTATGCAGATTGCTGACAGATTTCATCTTCATCAAAATTTATTAGAGGCCATAAGAAATACTATAAGTTCTGTATTGCCCGTTGATATCAGAATTCCATCTGATTCTAACAGCATTGCAGAACCATCAGTTGAAAACGATGGTAAAAAAAAAGCCATACAGTGTGGATAACCTTAACGAATATAATCAAAAAAGGGTACAACTGTACACTGCGATAAAGGAATATAATTCTGCCGGATACAGTAAACGCCAAATTTCTAAAGTATTACATTGCAGCAGAAATACAGTAACAAAATATCTCAATGGAGAATATGAAGCACTTTGTAAAAAAGATTTTCATAGCAGAATGGATCAGTTTTATGATTATATTGTCAAAGCTTTAACTTCTGGCATCAGTCGAAAAGATGTATATCGCAATGTTATTGAAAAAGGATATAAAGGCGGTCAATCTGCAGCATATGACTATATGAATAAAATCATAGAGCGATTCCAAATTGATGTTGCAATTTACAAAAGTTCTTCACCTGAAGCACTTCAAAACAAAAAGGCTTTACAAAAATATGACCACCTTTCACGAAACGGTATATTCCGTTATCTTTGGATGGGAATGGAACTTAGCAAAAACCATAAGGCATATATTTTACAGAAATATCCCCAACTTAGAGAGTTGATGCATTGTGTTCGAGAATTCCGTGAAATATACAAAAAGAAAAGTATGCCTCTATTGCATTTGTTTATCGAACGGTACAAAAACTCTGATTTAAAAGGTAATCGCTTAAAATTCAGCCATAGTTAAAAAATTACCCGACTGCTTTTCAGTAGCCGGTGTACCTTGACAATTCACATCCGATTGATTTGTGTCGTTTACACGGCATTGGATTTCAGTTTTAACATTTTCATTCCACGGAGCCAGGAGTTCTAATTCCTCATCACTCATCCTATCCGATGGCATTTTTTCAAGAAGATAGGTAAGATAGTGATAGACATTTACTCCATTCGCTTTTGCCATTTCTACCATTGAGTATACAATGGCACTGGCCTGGGCTCCGTTAGGAGTATCACAGAAGAGCCAGTTCTTGCGGCCAACGGTAAATGGACGGATTGCATTTTCACTGAGATTATTGGAAAAGCTGCACCGTCCGTCTTCCAGATAGGTGATAAGACAGGAACGGCTTTTCAGTTCCCGGTGCAGTCGGTTAATCGACCGAATCCTGTCCTCATTCAACTGGTCACGGAACATGGACAACCGCCTCAGATCTGCGTAAAGCTGCTCTGGAAGATATGGCATCCCAAAATTTCCATCTTTTACCAGATTCGCAATCAGCTTAGGATCTTTTTTATCATCCTTCAGTTGGCTGTTATCCTCAAGTTCCTTTGTCTGCTTTACGGCATACGGATTTACCTGAACCACACTGATCCCATTTGAGATCATCCAGGTTGCAAGGCAAAACCAGTAATGGCTGGTCGGCTCCAGACCGAGAACGATCTGACTTTTATTGTTTTCAGCCGCTATCTTTACTGCCCATTCCTTCGCCTTGTTGAATCCATCTGCATGATTGCCGAATGAAAAAGCGGACTTACTAAGTTCTCTGCCTCTGGTATCAATTGCTCTCAGATAGTGTGTTTCACTGCCTACATCGCATCCTAAAATAAGCACATCATCACAGATAAAACTGATTTTTGCGTTCTTATCAAACTTACCTTTGGTTTCCAACTCATGCCAGGTTGAAGCTTTTAGATTTTCTCTAATCACCTCGATTTTCTTCAAAAGCTCCTGCTGCTCGAAAATATTTACATTTGATACTTGATTTTTCTTCTTTGTGCCCTTAAGATTCATGTTAGATACCTCTTGTATTTTTTGAATTTTACTAACGGTCGGGTCAGTAATAATCCAAATTTACTTGAGGTATCTTTTTGTGTCAATCTCTTGGCCTATTTAAAGTATACAGGAAGCTTTCTGTGCTTATATGGCTCTTTACCAAATACTTCTACCTTTCCGCCAGTGGGAGCTAAAATTCCCGTCATCATTTTAATGGTCGTAGATTTGCCGGCACCGTTAGGCCCAATGAAGCCGACGATTTCTCCACGTTTAATTTCGAAGGAAATGTCATCTACTGCCGCGATTTCTTTATAGCGGTTCGAGAAAAAATGTGTGAGAAAGCCGCCGCTGTTTTCCATTATTCTGTAAGTTCTTTTTAAATGCTCCGCTTTTATGATTACCTGGTTCTCCTTCATAGGATCCCCCTTTAACTTCCTGCACTCGTATAGCGTCTTAAACCACAATGGAATACGAAAACAGATGCTCCCAGGAATAAAAATCCAATCATCGGCGATACAACTCCGCAAACATATTCCCATTTCGTTACCGCTTTATTTAAAACAATCAAGGCCGGGTAATAGCTAATAAATGCCCATGGCGCGATTGTTGTCAAAAGGACTTTGATCCAGCCCGGATAAATAACAAGCGGATAATGTGTCAGAGCGCGGAGCTGATAATAAAATAATTCTCCAATTCTTTCGGAACGTAAAGTCCAAAAGCTAAGTGCTCCCATAAGAATCATGGCACCCATCTGCAAAGCAACTCCGCCAAACAGGGTACATATCAGATAAGCTGCCATCTGCCATGAAAGTATGCCTGAATTTTTTATCAATGCGTTAATAAGAAACATAAGCGTCACAATAATCTGCCCGATAAAAGTATCGCCGAATCGGCTGCATATCAGCTGTCCCAGTACGCTCATTGGGCGTGTTAAATACAAATCTAACTTCCCTGTGGTAATTTCATTTTCTAAATGATAAACGCTATACCAGACAAAGGTTCCCGCAATTGCATAAGAACATAAATTTAATCCATACAAAATGGACATGTCTTCAAAATCCCATCCAGCAATATTCTGAAATCTGCTCACTACTACACAAAACGAGAGGAATGTCAGAAAATAACAATAGAAATTCGCTATGATCCCCAACACAAAGCCGACCTTATATTCACTTCGAGCCTTAAAAAAACTTTTACATATAGCAAGTAGGTTTTTATTGGATTCACCATTTAGCCCCCTTGAACGACGCAAAAACGAACCGAAAGTTTATATACTACATGCAGGAGAAGACCAAAGACACCTATCCACGCAATGATCCCCAAAAAAATGCTGATAATCGTTGTTTGAGCCACCTCTTCTTTCAATAATAGCTGTAAGGGAAAATCATAGAGATAATGAAATGGTAAAATTTCTGCTATTTTTTTCAGCGGATCGGGAAATAACGCAATCGGCAGTAGCGCTCCAGACAAAAACTGCACCGTATCTTCAAGAAGTCGCCGAAGTGCCCACACTTCAACAAAAATAAAAGCAGTAAAACCAATGATGGCAAATATAAGAGAAAATAAAATGTGCCCTAAAAGCAAAGCTACAATGCACATACCTAAGCGGCCCCATATGGTAACGGAGTAGACCACCGGCGAGAAAATCGCCATTTAGTATTTTTCCGGCAAGGATATGGTATATTTGATTCGAATATATCGTCCGAATTACGTTTGCGTAGATAACATACCCCATCATATACCCCATCATCGCAGCATCGTCCCGATACAGATATTGCCATAATGCTATTTGTACCAGTATTGAGGCTAGCGCAGCAAACATGGTAAAAAGGATATTGGATTTATATATCAGCTTGCCTTTTAGTTCAATCATAATACTCCCCACTACATTCTCTCCTTCCTTGATGCTTCATTTCCCATATAAGTAGGATTCACAACCTTTTTTAACATATTTTGCACAATTACGGCTCGAAATTTATTATGCTCCAAGCAAATAACAATTCATTGGCCAGGATCCCTTACATCAGAATATAGCACCTTTATGTGCTTCCAAATAAATCCCACAAAGAACTTTCAAAAACCATTCTTGATATTCCGATTTTCCACACAAAATCACAATCCCTATGATATAACATTATTTCTCTCATAAATGGCATCTGCTTATAATATTTTCCCGGACGCATACTTCATACTTATAGAAAAGCTTTCGTCCATTTGGACCACCTCCTATGATTTTTGAATTTGGCTTGCGACACCATTTTCATTGTATCATAGGAGGTTTTTATGGATATCTTTACCTCTTCCGTTTACTCCATTCTCCCCAGCATAGCTGGGGGATTAGACTTTTCATTCAGCTATATCTTTCCAACTATTCGATCATTTTCTGGACTTTCACCCATTAGAGCGTGCCCATGGCGTGCAAACCGTAAAAAAGTGATCCACCATTAGCAAAGCAGATCACCTTCTCTTTTTCATACCTATTTTATTAACCCTTCTGGAATTTCCGGCTGATATCCAGCTCCCCATGAGAAAAACCCCGCACCAGATTCCGCTGCCTTGCCAATCAGCCATGTTATCATAGTCAGTACTGTATCCATATTAATTCTCCCCCCTTTTTGCCATTTCCATCATTATTGCTACTATAAAGCTTGTTACCGCTATCAGATAGCCCCTCTCATTTCCAACAAACCAGTAAATTAAACAGCTACTCCCTTGTATCCATAAAATTCTGTGGGAATATATACGGTTTATTTCATATCTGGCAGTTTTCCCTTGATATCTGCGAGGAATAATTGGAGCGTTTTTCCATATGTACCAAACAGCTCCAGCTCCCATAACAAAAGCAACAGCATTTACACATCTATTCCCAATAGAGTGCATCCATTCCGCTATCATGATGCATCCTGCCGCTATCGCATTTGTCATTATAAAGCATCTCCCATAAGAGCCTGCATGATAACCTCCGGCAGTGATTCGTATCGGAATAAAAGACAATAAAAATATGATTGCCTCCTTCCCGTATCCCCCCAATATTCCGCATACCAAAATAGCTCCAATACACACAGCTGTGGATACAAGAAGTTCAAATCCATATTTATAAATGCTTTTTTGCTGTTCTGTAATCTTATTATACTTTATAAGATATTCTGTACATTGTTCTGCTGCCTTTGATAACATTTTACCCTCAAATTCATTAATAAAGTAATTATAATCTCTTTGTAAAGGAGATAAACGTTTGTCCTTAAAATACACTTAAAATGTCCTTGAATCTATTTTTGATGTTGTATAAATAAAGTTGACACCTTATTCTCAAAGAATTCATGTATAATAAAGAGAATAAGGAGGAACTTTCAATGTCAC
>NZ_JAOQJF010000049.1:0-13129 GCF_025567195.1 Alitiscatomonas aceti
CCTAATCATTATACAGCTTAAACAATGAGTGGATTAAGACCCAACTGGCTGTTGGGTACTGAAATCCTACACTTATATATTAGGAGGAAGTTTTATTATGAACATTATAGTAACTGGAGGAGTCGGATTCATTGTCTCTAACTATATATTTCTAGAGTTACAAGGGCGTCCGGAAGATAGGGATTGTTTTGCGTTGACGCATTAACATATGTAGGTAATCTTACAATACTCGCTCCGATTATAAATAAAGAAGACCTCAGATTCTATAAAGCTGATATTCGTGACTGTGAGAAGATAGATGAAATCTTTTTTTGTAGAGCGTCCAGACATTGTGATGAACCTTGCTGCTGAATCGCATGTCGAGCGTTCTATTGAGAATCCGGAGATATTTCCGCAGACAAATATTATGGAACAAGCGTGGTGATGGAGGGTAGCCTCAAGTATGGGATAAAGCGTTAGCATCAAGTTTCTACCGATGAGGTTTACGGAGAGCTACCACTTAATAGACCAGATTTATTATTTACGGAAGAGACACCATTGTATATGAGTAGTCCGTATAGCTCATCAAAAGCTGCTGATGATCTTTTGGTAAATGCAAATTATCGAACCTACGGCATACCTGTGACAATTAGTCGCTGTTCGAATAACTATAGTCCTTATCAATTCTCTGAGAAGGCCGACTCCGCTGATGATTGTCAATGCTCTGGTTGATAAGCCTCTGTCTGTGTATGGTGATGGTCTGAATATCCGCGATTGGCTGTATGTGGAAGACACAAGACAGGCGGAAAATCGCGTCTGTTCTTGACATGCCCAGGCAGTCCTGTTATATAACAAGGGTTGAAATCTCCGGAACGAGCTTCTAACCCCAATCATTATCATAGAAGATCTTAATTACAGACTTTTCTTCACACACTCTCTATAAAAATACAGCATGTTCATCTAACATTTCCCCCTCCCCTGTGCTATACTAAACTATACCAATACAATATTTAGGAAACAAATCCTTCAACCAAACAATTCAACCAAACCACCACGGTATCACACCCCCACCATTGCACCACCACAGTGATACCACACCAAACCAACCGGGAGGGATACACAATGAAGCTGGCAGAGGCGCTGCAGGAGCGGGCGGATTTAAACAGGAATATTGAGCAGCTGAGGAAGAGGCTGAACAGCAATGTGCTGGTACAGGAAGGCGAGAGGACCGCAGAGGAGCCGGAACGGCTGAAGCGGGAGCTGGATGCATCAGTAGAGCGGCTGGCGTATCTGATCTCCAGGATCAACCTGACCAATTCCCAGACAAAGGTGGATGGCAGGACCTTAACGGAGCTGATCGCAAGAAAGGATGCGCTGATTCTGAAGATCGGTGTATATAAGGACATTGTCTATACAGGAAGCCAGACGTCTTACAGGGCCAGAAATACGGAGATAAAGATCAAAGCAGCGATCTCTGTAACGGACTGGCAGGATGAGATCGATAAAATGGCCAAAGAGCTGAGACTGCTGGACAATAAGCTCCAGGAGAACAACTGGAGCACAGAGCTGATCGAGTAAGGCTGGGTCTGGTAGCAGGAACAGGGCGAATGTCACGCGGCGGCTGCGCAAGCCGTACATGGTACATGTAAGGGCGCGTGTTTGGGGTTCAACTCCCTTTCTGGATCGTTATGCCCCGATCGTGTACATGTGTATTGTGATCGAGTATGGTTATTACCGGACATTGACTGGGCCTGCGAGGGCGGGAACGGGGAAAATTTCATAGAGCGCATAAAATCCCTCCATTTACAGATACTATTTTCCAGAAACGGATAGTTAAAGCAAATGGAGGAATTTACGTTATGAAAGCTACTGGAATCGTAAGGAGAATCGACGACCTGGGCAGGGTGGTGATCCCCAAGGAGATCCGCCGCACGCTCCGGCTCCGGGAGGGCACGCCTCTGGAGATCTTCACAGACCGGGAAGGGGAGATCATTCTCAAAAAGTACTCGCCGATGATGGAGCTCAATGCTTTTGCCGGACAGTACGCGGACGCCATGGCCCAGGCCACGGGGCTCATGGTCTGCATCACAGACCGGGACCAGGTGATCGCGGCCGCCGGAGGCGCAAAGAAGGAGCTGCTGCAGAAGCCCATCAGCAGACAGCTGGAGCATGTGATCCAGGAGCGGGCCACCGTCCAGGCCGGGAAGGACGACCGGAATTATGTGGAGGTCTCCGCAGAGGATATGGAAGGCGTCACTGCCCAGGTGGTGACGCCGATCATTTGTGAGGGCGATGCCATCGGAGCGGTGGTCATCATGAGCCGGGAGCCCCGGGCAAAGTTTTCTGAGGGCGAGCTGCGTCTGGCAGCCACTGCCGCCGGATTCCTGGGAAGGCAGATGGAAAGCTGACGGCCTGGTCCCCAGGGCCGGGAAATCACCCATGACAAACCATATGGTTTCTGTTATACTGATATCAGGATGCCGGGACAGAAGGTCTTTGCTCCCGGCGGCATTTCAATGGAGCCGGAGGATATCATGTATACATTTGATGATTTAAAGCAGATCCTGGAGAAGCTCCGGGATAAGGAGAACGGCTGTCCCTGGGACAGCGTCCAGACCCATGAGTCCATGAAAAAGTATCTGGTGGAGGAGTGCGGAGAGGTCTTGGAGGCCATCGACAACCAGGATACGGAAAATTTGTGCGAGGAGCTGGGAGACGTGCTGTACCAGATCATGATCCACTGTGAGATCGAAAAGGAGCAGGGGAATTTTACCATTGACAACGTGGTCAATGGGATCTGTGAAAAGATGGTGCGCCGTCACCCCAGGCTTTTCGGCGGGGAGATGGAGAAGGACCTGACCTGGGAGGAGATCAAAAGGAGAGAAAAAGAGGCCCGGGCGGCCCGGAAGAACCGGTAAAAGCCCAGCCTGGCCGGGCATTCCCGCATTTTTCCAATCTCTTCTTGTGTTTTCGCCCCATGAAGGCTATAATAAACATACAGGTCCCGGTAAAGCCGGGATCGTATGAACGAATATGGGGAGGAGATTCCAATGAAGATTTATGATTCTGTAAAAAAAGAGGAAGTGGAGATCGCTGATTATAAGGATCTCATTAAGATCATGAAGGACGGCAGACAGGTGGATCTGTACCTGAAAGAGAAGAAGAGCGACGATATGGGGTATCTGACCTGGGACGTAGAGCACTGGTCCAGCGTCAGCGACACCCGCTTTATCCGCTGCTACTCCTTAGAGGGCCGCGTTCTGGGCGATTCCACAGGCCACAATATCTACGATCTGGAGAACGATTTTAAGCCGGAAGAGGCAGAAAAGATCGAGCTCAGCTAAGACTGTGTTTTCCCAGGGCGGCGGCGTAAAAACCGCCGCCCTTTTTTTGCCGGGACAGGCAGTTTTCCTGGAGGCTCCAGACCCCGGAAAACCGTGATTTTACCTCGTTCTTTTGCGGAAAAACCTTGACAAAGAAAGCAGAAACATATATAAATGTAAGAGTACAAAAAACGGTGGTCCGGCTGTGCCGGGCCGCTGTTATAAATTCAAGGACTTCGCCGGAGACGCTCTGGTGATCGTGAGCTAATTTTTAGGAGGAAATTTCAATGAACAAGACAGAATTAATCGCAGCAGTGGCAGAAAAGGCAGAGCTTTCCAAAAAGGATGCAGAAAAGGCAATGAAGGCCTTTACAGACGTTGTAGCAGAAGAATTAGTGAAGGGTGAGAAGATCCAGTTAGTTGGCTTTGGTACCTTTGAGGTATCTGAGAGACCGGAGAGAGAAGGAAGAAATCCGAAAACTGGCGAGGCTATGACCATCGCAGCTTCCAGAACTCCCAAGTTCAAAGCCGGCAAGGCATTAAAGGATCAGGTAAACGCTTAATCCATGAGACTCGATAAATTTCTTAAGGTATCCCGCCTCATCAAGCGGAGGACCGTGGCCAACGAGGCCTGCGACGCCGGACGGGTCATGATCAATGACAAGCCGGCCAAGGCGTCTGCAGCTGTGAAGCAGGGAGATATCATTGAGATCCAGTTTGGAACGAAATCTGTGAAGGTAGAGGTCCTGGACGTCCAGGAAACGGTCCGCAAGGACGACGTGAAGGAGCTTTACCGGTATCTTTGATCTGCCGCAGGGGCGCGGCTTTGGAAAAGTGTACGGCCGCGCGGCCAACAATAAAGGGAATAAAAGAGAAGACCTCCTAATATACTTATAAAAAGTATGTCAGGAGGTTTTTTTATGGATGAAAAAATGGGACTTTCCCACCAGATCATGCTGTACAACCGGGAAAAAGGGAATCTTACGGGGATCCTGGACGTGATCTCCTTTGATGAAAATACCATCGTGCTGGATACAGACATGGGGCTTCTGACCATCAAAGGAAAAGACCTCCATGTGAGCAGGCTGACTCTGGAAAAGGGGGAGATCGACATCGAGGGACAGGCGGACAGTCTTGTATATTCCTCCAGCGAAAGCTTCAAAAAGACCGGCCAGTCGTTTCTTTCCAGACTGTTTAAGTAGGACGCGGGGAGGGAGATCCTTTTGAGCCTTTACATACAGGACGAGGCGGCCCTGGCGCTCATGAGCTTTTTACTGGGGGCTGTTCTCATGGTCAGCTATGATCTTCTCCGGCTTTTCCGGCTGCTGGTGCCCCACGGCTCATTATGGACAGGTCTGGAGGACATTTTTTACTGGATCTACTGTGCAGTCATGACCTTTTCCTTATTGTTTTGGGAGAACAGCGGCGTGGTACGGGGGTACGTCATTGGCTGTGTGCTTTTATCTATGACGGCCTACGACAGAATTGTCAGCAGGAATGTATTTGTCCTCTTGAAAAAGACCGGAAGATGGATTAAAATGAAAATAATACATATCAGAGCCCGGAGAGAAGTGAGGAATTATGAAGCGGAGCCGAAACAGAAGAAATAAAAGAAAACCGAAATATGGACTGGAGAACCGTATGGCCCTGATCGGGATCACCACAGTGGTGTTAAGCCTTGCCGTGGTGGTCAATATCGGTGCGTCCTCTCTTCGGGAAAAGGACCTGGAATACCAGGCCAGGGAGCAGAACCTGGAAAAGCTGGAGGCGAAGGAAGTCGCCAGGACCGCTCAGCTCGAGGAGTACCGCGTGTACGTCCAGACCAAGCAGTATGTGGAAAAGGTCGCCAAGGAAAAGCTGGGCCTGGTCAAAAAAGACGAGATTTTGTTTAAGGCAGAGGAATCCAGGTAGATCGTGTCATGGAATTTTTTATGGACTGCCCGGAAAACTGACAAATATTTCCCCCTGATCTGTTTATAATATGGTACGCAGGTTAGGAGGGATTTTTTGTGTTAAAAAGGCGGGCGGTACATAAGGACATGGCGGAGGCCAACGTTTACGCGGCCAGGCGGCTGAAGGACATGGCCCAGTCCCTGGGCGGGCTGGCAAAGACCTTTGGGCGGTGCCGGGAGGAGCCGGGGCTTTCCAGAGAGGACGGCATCGCGGCCCTGGAGGCGGCGTCGGCCATGGTATGCGGAGCGTGCGAGTCCTGCGGGATCCAGAGGGAATGCAGGCGGGGCGGGGATGATGAGAATTATTATCTGTATTATCTTCTGCGGACCTTTGAAAAAAAGGGCTGTGTGGAGTATGAGGACATGCCCCGGCGGTTTCTGGAGGTATGCCGGAGAAAATCGGATTATCTGGGGCAGCTGAACCGGAACCTGGGGCGGGCCACCATGAACCTGACCTGGAAAAACCGCTTTCTGGAGAGCCGGGCCGCAGTCATGACCCAGTTTGAGGAGCTGGCGGGGATCCTGGAGGAATTTTCCGGCCAGATGGAGCAGGCCCTGGATGTGACCATGACCTGGGAGGGAGAGCTGAAGACGGCCTTACGGAAACGGCAGATCGACGTGGAAAGCCTCCTGGTGCTCCAGTACGGCCAGGGACGGCGGGAGGTGTTCATGACCGCCCGGATGACCAACGGCCGCTGTATGACGGCCAGGGACGCCTCAGAGGCCATTGCCAGGGTCATGAAGGGCAGCTTCAGCGCCGCCCGGGACGGGAAGGCCATCATCACCAGGAATCCGGCCTCCTTCCGGTTCATTGAGGACGGCAGGTACCGGATCCTGTTCGGGTCCTCCAGGGTCCCCAGGGACGGCGAGGAGGTCTCCGGCGACAGCTACACCTTTAAGAGCGGCCTTCCGGGCCAGGCCATCTTAAGCCTGTCCGACGGCATGGGCAGCGGCCAGGCGGCCAGCGAGGACAGCGAGAAGGTCATGGAGCTGACGGAGCAGCTTCTGGGCACGGGCTTTTCAGCCAGGTCGGCCCTGAAGCTGGTGAACACGGTGCTTCTGCTGACCGGGCAGAACGACCGTCCGGCGACTCTGGACCTCTGCCTGGTGGATCTTTATTCCGGAGTGGCGGAGGCCATGAAGCTGGGAGCCGTGGCCTCCTTTATCATGGGCCGGGACGGTGTGGAGGTGCTGGAGTCGGAGCATGTGCCCGCCGGGGTCATGAATCCGGTGGAGCCGGTGATGATCTCAAAGAAGCTCTGGGACGGGGACCGGATCGTCATGGTCAGCGACGGCGTCCTGGACGCCATGCCGGGGGCGGAAAAGGAAGCGGCGTTTTCGGATTTCCTTGCCGGTCTGCCGGCGGCCGGGCCCCAGGAGACAGCGGAGATGATCATGGCCTTTGCCCTGTCCTTTGACGGGGAGCCCAGGGACGATATGACTGTGCTGGTGGGCGGTATCTACGGGAGATAGGAGCCGGAAACGGCAGGTCCGGACGCTGGCGGCGGCCTGCCGGTGCAGCGCTGGAAAACAGGAGATGAGAGAGTGACAGGAGAGGCTGTAAAACAGAGAGTAAGGGAATATATGCGGTCCTGGGAGATGACAGAGCCGGGGGACGGGCTCCTGGCCGGGGTGTCGGGAGGCGCCGATTCCGTCTGCCTTCTTTTCCTGCTGGACGAACTGAAAGAGGAGCTGGGGATCCGCCTGGCGGCCTTTCATTTAAACCATGGCCTGCGGGGAGCGGAGGCAGACCGGGATGAGGCCTATGTGAAGGAGATCTGCGGCCGTCTTGGCATCCCTCTGGCAGTGGCTCATGAAAATGTGGCAGAGTATGCGGCGGCCCGGGGGATCTCCGGGGAGGAGGCGGGCCGGATCCTGCGGTATGAGTATATGAAGGAGACGGCAGAGCAGTTTTCCTGTCAGAAGACGGCCACGGCCCACCACCGGGACGACAGTGCGGAAACGGTGCTTTTTAACATGTTCCGGGGGAGCGGCCTTAAAGGGCTTTCCGGGATCCGGCCGGTCCGGGGGGAGGTGATCCGGCCTCTCCTCTGCCTGTCCCGTGCAGAGATCGCCGGATACCTGGAGGAAAGAGGGATCCCCTGGTGCGAGGACTCCACCAATGGGGAAAATGTGTATACAAGAAACAGGATCCGCAACCAGCTTCTGCCCTGGGTGAAGGAAAACATCAACGCCAGGGCTCCGGAGCATATCCTGGCGGCTGCGGAGCTGGCAGCCCAGGCAGACGCGTATTTTGCGGAGCTGGCAGAAAAGCTTCTGGCGGACGCTGGGGACCTGGATCGGCTGCCGGAGGACGCGGGAGATGTTCCAGAGGCATTGGCAGTGTCCATCCCCACAGAGATCTTCGACCGCCAGCCGCCGGTGGTCCAGGGCTATCTGGTGCGGGCCATGGTATCCCGGGCAGCGGGCAGTCCCAGGGATATTTCCGCAAGGCATGTGGAGGCGGTGCGGGCCCTGACGGGGCCGGGGGGAGGAACGGAGGCGGTCCTTCCATACGGGCTCAGGGCCGTGCGTGGCTATGACCGCCTGGAGGTGGCTCCAGAAAAACGGCTTTTGTCCCGGGCGGCCGGAGAAAGGGCTTTGGAGGCATTTCCCATTAAGACCCGGCTGCTTCCTTATAAAAAAGGAATGGAAATTCCCAAAAACCAGTATACGAAATGGTTTGATTATGATAGAATCAAAGGTGCGTTATCCGTCAGGACCAGGGAAAGCGGTGATTATCTCATGATCGCCGGGGGGAAAAGAAAGCTTTTAAAGCGTTTTTTCATAGATGAAAAGATTCCGGAGGAGAAACGGGCATCCATCCCGCTTCTGGCAGAGGGAAGCCATGTGCTCTGGGCCATGGGATACCGCATCAGTGAATTTTATAAGATCACGGAGAATACCCGTACTATATTGGAAGTTCAAGTTTGCAAAGGAGAAGAAAATGGCTGAAAATGTTCGTATTTTATTGAAGGAAGAAGAGGTTGATAAAAGGATCGCGGAAGTGGCGGCAATGATCAACCGGGACTATGCAGGAAAAGAGGTGCATCTGATCTGCATCTTAAAGGGCGGCGTGTTCTTTACATGCGAGCTGGCCAAGCGGCTGACGGTGCCTGTATCCATGGATTTCATGTCTGTTTCCAGCTATGGCAGCGGCACCGAGTCCTCCGGCGTGGTGCGGATCGTAAAGGATCTGGACGAATCCATTGCGGGAAAGAATGTGCTGATCGTGGAGGACATCATCGATTCTGGCCGGACCCTGGCCTATCTGATCGAGATCTTAAAGCAGAGGAACCCGGAGTCCATTCATCTGTGTACGCTGCTGGATAAGCCGGAGCGCCGTGTGAAGAAGCAGGTGAAGGTGGATTATACCTGCTTTGAGATCCCCGACGAGTTTGTGGTGGGCTTTGGCCTGGATTATGACCAGAAATACCGGAATCTTCCGTATATCGGCGTTGTAGAATTTCAGTAAGGAGGCAGCCAGTTGAAACAGAACCAGCAGTTTCGTGGAATGGGACTGATCCTGCTTGTGATGGCGCTGATCTTTTTTGCGTCCACACTGAGCCAGCAGGGAAACCTGTTCAGCGATGAGATGACATACCAGGAGTTCATGACGTCTGTGGAAAACGGCGCGATCGAGACGGCCCTGATCCGCCAGAACGCCCAGACGCCCACCGGCGTCGTAATGACGATCCTGACAAATGGAGAACGCGGAAAGATCGCCGTGTCTGATGTGATGGAGGTCCAGCAGCTTTTCCGGGAAAAGGGGATCGACTATCTGGTGGATGATGTTCCCAAAGACAATTATCTGATGACCATTATCCTTCCCATCGGTCTTTCCGCTGTGGTGATCATGTTCCTGATGATGTACATGAACGCCCGGATCGGAGGAGGCGGCGGAAACAGCAAGATGATGAACTTTGGAAAAAGCCGGGCAAAAATGAGCCGCACCAATTCGGTGGATTTTTCCAAGGTCGCCGGTCTTGAGGAAGAAAAAGAAGATTTAGAGGAAATTGTGGATTTCCTGAAAAATCCGAAAAAATATACAGATGTGGGAGCCAGGATCCCCAAGGGCGTGATCTTAGTGGGCCCTCCGGGAACTGGTAAGACCCTCTTAGCCAAGGCTGTGGCCGGGGAGGCAGGCGTTCCCTTCTTCTCCATCTCCGGCTCTGACTTTGTGGAGATGTTTGTGGGCGTAGGCGCATCCCGTGTCCGCGATCTGTTTGAGGACGCCAAGAAGAACGCCCCCTGTATCGTGTTCATCGACGAGATCGACGCTGTGGCCAGACGCCGCGGCACCGGTATGGGCGGCGGTCACGACGAGCGGGAGCAGACCTTAAACCAGCTTCTGGTGGAAATGGACGGCTTCGGTGTCAACGAGGGGATCATCGTCATGGCGGCCACCAACCGGGTCGATATCCTGGATCCGGCGATCCTGCGTCCCGGCCGTTTTGACCGGAAGGTGGGTGTTGGAAAGCCCGATATCCGCGGCCGGGAGGAGATCCTTCAGGTCCATGCGGCGGAAAAGCCCCTGGGCGATGATGTGGACTTAAAGCGGGTGGCCCAGACCACCGCAGGCTTTACCGGAGCGGATCTAGAGAACCTGTTAAACGAGGCGGCCATCCTGTCGGCCAAGGGAGGGCGCCGTTTCATCCGCCAGGCGGATATCGACCAGGCCTTTGTAAAGGTAGGGATCGGAGCGGAGAAGAAGAGCAAGGTGATCTCTGAAAAGGAAAAGAAGATCACTGCCTACCATGAGGCGGGCCACGGGATCCTGTTCCACGTGCTGCCGGATGTGGGCCCTGTCCATACCATTTCCATCATCCCTACGGGAATGGGCGCAGCCGGCTATACCATGCCTCTGCCGGAAAAGGATGAGATGTTCAACACAAAAGGAAAGATGCTCCAGAATATCATGGTATCCCTGGGCGGACGGATCGCGGAGGAGCTGATCTTCGGCGATGTGACCACCGGGGCGTCCCAGGATATCAAGCAGGCCACCGCCATTGCCCGGGCCATGGTGACTGAGTACGGTATGTCTGAGAAGGTGGGAATGATCAATTACGGCGGCGATGAGAATGAGGTGTTCATCGGCCGGGATCTGGCCCATGCCAGAAGCTACGGCGAGAGTGTGGCTACGGCCATTGACAGCGAGGTAAAGCGGATCATCGACGAATGCTATGAAAAAGCAAAGAAGATCATCCTGGAACATGAGAATGTGCTTCATAAGTGCTGTGAACTTCTGCTGGAAAAGGAAAAGATCAGCCAGGACGAGTTTGAGGCGCTTTTTGAATAGGCACACTTAAGAAAATAAAGTAAAACGGCGTTTGGACAAAAGAAACACAGGCAGACGCCGTTTTATTTTATCTAATATAAAATTTGAACAAAATATTGAAGGCCAAAGTAAATACTGCTAATTTTTTTTTTGAAATAAATTCATGTTTGTGCACACTTATACGGAAACGTATGCTATATTACTACTCGTAACCCCCCCAATACATTATATAGTTTTTGCTATACCCCATAAGAGACATAATACCTTTTCCGGAAAAAGGCCAGCGATTCCCCGCTGGCCTTTTTTCTGTCCGGAAGCAGGGAAAGGCCGGGCATGAAAAATAGTCCGTGCAATTCCCGGGGAAATCCTGTATAATAATAAACAGAAGAAAAATAAGACAACATAGGAGACAGAGAGGAGAAGCTGTTTTTATGGAAAAAGCGGCTCTGTTTTGCGACGAGACTGCGGAATACCGGTGTCCGGAGGAACCAGATCCCGGCGACCTTGTGACCCTGCGGTTTCGGACAGCAAAAAATAACGCGGATCATGTTTCTATGATCATATGTGGAAGCGGCCAGCGGATCGAGCTTTATAAGGCAGAGAGCCGGGGGCGGTTCGATTTTTATGAGACTGTGATCTCGGTGGGAAAAACGGCCCTCCGTTTTTATTTTGAGATAAAAAAAGGCAGAGAGACCTGTCTTTACAACCGGCTGGGAGTAACGAAGGATATACAGAGACAGCAGATGTTTGCCATTACTCCTGGCTTTCATGTGCCGGACTGGGCCAAGGGCGCTCTCATGTACCAGATCTTCATTGACCGGTTCTGCAACGGCGATCCGGATAATGATGTGGTTTCAGACGAGTATATTTACATTGGCTTCCCGGTGATGAAGATCGACGACTGGAGAGAGGATCTGTCAGTGCTGGATGTGGACCGGTTTTACGGCGGTGACCTCCAGGGGATCTGGGACAAGCTGGATTACCTCCAGGACATGAAGGTGGAGGTGCTGTATCTGAATCCGATCTTCGTGTCGCCCTCCAACCACAAATATGACACCCAGGACTATGAGCATGTGGATCCCCATTATGGGGTGATCGTAAAGGAGGCCGAGGGCCTGGCCGACGAGTATGACAGCGACAACGGCCACTCGGAAAAATATGCGGTCCGGACCACGGATATGGAAAATCTGGAGGCCAGCGACGCCTTTTTTGCCCGTTTTATGGAAGAGGTCCATAAGCGGGGCATGCGGGTGATCCTGGACGGCGTGTTCAACCACTGCGGCTCCTTTAATAAGTGGCTGGACCGGGAGAAGATATATGCCGGAAGATCCGGCTATGAGCCGGGAGCCTATCTGGATCCGGAGAGCCCCTACCAGAAGTTTTTTAAGTTTTCGGATGAGAACGGATGGCCCGACAATGGCTCCTATGAGGGCTGGTGGGACCATAATACCCTTCCAAAGCTTAATTATGAGGGCTCGGAGGTGTTATATCAATATGTTCTGGATATTGCGAAGAAGTGGCTGTCGCCGCCATATAACATCGACGGTTGGCGGCTGGACGTAGCGGCAGATCTGGGACACTCACCGGAAATGAACCATCAGTTCTGGCGGGATTTCCGGAAGGTGGTGAAGGAGACGAACCCGGACGCGCTGATCCTGGCAGAGCATTATGGAGACGGCTCCTCCTGGCTCGGAGGCGACCAGTGGGATACGATCATGAATTACGATGCCTTCATGGAGCCTCTTTCCTGGTTCTTAACAGGGCTTGAAAAGCACAGCGACCGGGCCGACGGCCATCTGTACCAGAACAGCCAGGCGTTTATGTGTACCATGCTTTACAATATGAGCTGGATGCAGACGCCGTCCATGATGGCGGCCATGAACGAGCTTTCCAATCACGATCACTCCCGTTTCCTTACCAGGACCAACCGACAGGTGGGGCGGCTGGATTACCGGGGGAAGGCGGCGGCCTCAGAGGGGATCAATCTCGGGATCTTCCGGGCGGCGGTGGTGGTCCAGATGACCTGGCCTGGGGCGCCGACGATCTATTACGGCGATGAGGCCGGTGTCTGCGGATGGACGGATCCGGACAGCCGGCGGACATACCCCTGGGGCCAGGAGGATCTGGAGCTGATGGAATTCCACCGGTATCTGGCGGGGATCCGAAACTGGAACCGGGCCTTCCGGACGGGCTCCTTTAAGCCGCTGCTGGCAGAGAATGGCATGATCGCCTACGGCAGATTCCAGGAAAATGAGCGGGGCGTGGTGCTGGTCAACAGTGAGAGCTTTACCCAGAGGGCTCAGATCCCTGTATGGGAGGCAGAGGTGACCGGAGATTCCATGGACCGGATCATGGAATCCAGCGTGGAGCGGTACAATGTGGGACGTCTCCCGTACCCGGTCAGGGACGGGATCCTGACCGTTGAGATCGGTCCCTTCTGTGCCATGATCTTTGAGGAAAAAGTGCTTGATTTTTAATTGATTTTGTGATATCATTTTGACTTGTCAGAATGATATGGGCGGGTTCCCGAGTGGCCAAAGGGGACAGACTGTAAATCTGCTGCAACTTGCTTCGGTGGTTCGAATCCACCTCCGCCC
>NZ_JAOQJF010000049.1:13353-16281 GCF_025567195.1 Alitiscatomonas aceti
CCCGCTCTTTTTATTGCTGCGGAAGCCTTGATTTTCAGAGGGCTTCCGCTTTTTATATTCTGGAAAGGAGCACTTTACGACAGAAGGCCGCTCTGTGGGGCTGCTGCGGCGGCCAGAAGAAGGATGGCCAGAAAGAGAACGTTCATGGCTGTAAAGTGCGCCAGGTATTTTCCCTTGAGACCAGGAAAATCCCTGGCTACATATTTGTAGGAGATCAGGCTGGCCATGGACGCGATCAGTGTTCCCAGGCCTCCCAGATTTGTGCCGATGAGGAGGGAGGCGCCCTGATCGGTGAAGCCGGACAGCAGGAGAGCCGCCGGGACATTGCTGATGACCTGGCTGACCGCCACGGAACAAAGGAGTTCATTGCCGGTGATCAGCTGCTGGAATAGACTGCTGATCCAGGGGATCTGTTTCATGTTCCCAATGAAAATGAAAAAGCCCGCAAAGGTGATCAGAAGGGAGTAATCGACCTTTGAAAATATGGCGCGGTCTGCGAAAAGTCCGAGGCAGACGACCGCCAGCAGAAGGAGTGGGATGGGGATCCATTTTCCTACGGCTCCCAGACAGAGAAGAAACATGAGCAGATAGGAAAGAAGGCTTTTGCGGCAGAATGGCGCCGCTCCCGGAACGGTCTGCATTTCGGACAGGCCGAAAGAAAGCGGCTGGTTTTTCCCGCGCAGGAGTGCAAGAAGAATGAGCAGCAGGGACAGGAGGGCAAAGGGAAGCATGATCTGGAGGAAAGTGCCCATTCCCAGATGGTAGTGGGAATAGAGGTAGAGATTTTGCGGGTTTCCAATGGGGGTGGCCATGCTTCCAAGATTGGCGGCAATGGTCTGCAGAACGACCACAGGGATCAGCCTGTCCTCGCGGCGGATCATTTTCAGCAGCTCAATGGCGAAGGGGACAAAGGTGATCAGCGCCACGTCATTGGTGATGAACATGCTGGAGAAAAAACACAGGAGGACCAGGAGCATTTCCAGCTGCCGGAGACTGTGTATGCGCATTAGAAGGCTTTCTCCCATCTGGTGGAAAAATCCCATGGCCTGGAGTCCCGCCATGGTGGCCATGAGACAGAATAAAAGCCCCAGGGTGTGAAGGTCCAGGTAACTGATATAGCGGATGCTGGGCGGAACGGCCGCCATGGACAGGATGGCCAGCGTCCAGGCTGCAGTAAGCACCGCGTCCTTTTTTAAAAATGACAAAATTCGTTTCATGATGATCCCTCGATTCCTTTGATTGGGTTCCGGGAGGAAGCCCTTCCGGTCCGGTCCTAGAGTAACACAGGAGGGAGGGGAGCGCAAGAGGACTTTTGGGCAGTGTTTACAGGGGGTGTCGGGAATAGAGTCAGTTAATAGATTTATTCTGAAAATTCAAATTATATATCGAGAAAAATTTGCCGAAAACAGGATGAGAAGAAAATTTGACATTTCATTTTAAGTGTGCTATACTAATTATCGTAAAAATAAATAAAAAAGAACCGTCTTACATATTAAGAAGGGCTTTTGGTATTTCACCATCAGGTGCTGTATGAAAAGCCTTTCTTTTTATTTACGCGTGGAATGCGCGCAGAGAAAGGCGGGAAAATCCGGGGCCCTGGAAGGGTAGGTAAGGCAGAAATCTGCGGACGAGCCGCAGGTGCAGCAAAATCAATATCAAACAGGAGGAAGGAAACATGAATACCATTAACGTAACAAAAAGGGATCTTACAGTGAAGGCAAAGAAGCTCAGAAGGAATGGATACGTTCCGGGAAGCGTTTTCGGCGGTATGTTAAAGGAGCCGGTGGCTCTTCAGATCGAAGAGTCTGTGGCCAGACAGCTGGTCCGGGAGCTTCGTGAGGGCAGCCGTCTGAAACTGGATCTGGATGGAACAGTGATCCCTGTACAGATAAAAGAAAAATCTCTGGACAACTTAAAGCATGAGATCCTGGAGATCAGCTTCCAGGCTCTGTCGGCAGACCAGGCGGTCAACAGCGTGATCGATATTGTGCTGGTGAACGCGGATAAGGTGACGGCGGTCCTGGAGAAGCTGAATATGAAGATTCCGTACTCGGCTCTTCCAGCAGATATGATCGATACGCTGGAAATCGACGTGGACGGTATGCCTGTGGGAACCATTGTGACCGTAGGGGATATTCCGGAGTTAAAGAGTGAGAAGCTGGCGCTTCAGGTCAACAGCGATGAGATCGTATTCCGGATCACCGACGGAAAACGCGGAGGAGGAGCTGCTTCTGAGGCAAAGGAGGCTCCGGCGGCAGAATAATTGCCTGGCTGGTGCTTGGGAATACGGGGGCAGTCCCCTGGCCAGAGGCGGAAGCCGTCTGGAAACTGAATAAGATAAAAGGGCAGCCGCCCGGCAGACTGGAAATCTGGTCTGCCGGGCGGCTTTTTTTGCATATTTTCTCTTTTGGGGTGGATAGGGGGTGGGGGTTCTGATGACGAGATTGGGTATATAAGCCGCTTTTTTCGCCAGTACCCAAAAATCTTTGTTTTTTCTGGGAAAAATTCAAAAAGTCTTGAGATTTTGGGCATAAAACAAAAAGAGGCATTCCCAATGCCCAAAATCAGACGGAATTTTGGGCATTGGGAGAAAAAAACAGGGATATTGCCCAAAGGGACTCATTTTGGAGGTTTGAAGGGGGGGATGGGGAGGAGAGGCAGGAGCTGAATGGGCTGGATATCCACGGACCGGGGGAAGCTGACGGTGAAGTTCTTCTTTCATATGTTGTTATGTTCCATAAAACGTGGTTCCTGGATTTGTGCAGAATGATGAAAAAGTGAGAATTATATACAGATATAAATATTCACCTTGACATATAACTATATATAATGATATAGTACCTGACTTCCGTCGTTTCTCTCAAAACATAGTACTCAGGAGTCCAGGAGGATACAGTTCTGAAAAAGATTGTTGATTTCTTTTTCAGT